>JAKAJB010000036.1 GCA_021813965.1 bacterium
CGAGGACGGCAAGAAGATGTCGAAGAAGCTCAAGAATTATCCCGATCCGATGACGATCGTGGAGAAGTACGGCGCTGATGCGATGCGCTTCTACCTGCTCGCTTCGCCGGTGGTCGAGGCCGAGAATCTCGCTTTTGCCGAGAGCGCCGTGGATGAGACCGCCAAGAAGCATGTCGGACGCTTCGCGAACGTCCTTTCTTTTTACCAGCTCTACGAAGACGGCACGCGCGCGGCGCGTACGAGTAAGAACGCGCTCGATCGGTGGATCCTCGCGCGCCTCGACGAGCTTATCCGCGAATCGACCGAAGGGTATGAACGCTACGAGCTCGATCGCGCGGTACGCCCGCTCGCGTCCTTCATCGACGATCTCTCGACCTGGTATCTGCGCCGTTCGCGCGACCGCTTCAAGGAAGAGGGGGGCGACAAGAAAGATGCGCTTGCGACCCTGCGCTTCGCGCTTCGCGAGAGCGCAAAGGTTATGGCACCGTCGATGCCGTTCCTCGCGGAAGAAGTCTTCCGTGCCGTACGTGAGGGGAGCGAGCCGGAGAGCGTGCATCTCGCAAGCTGGCCTGAAGCGGGGAAGGAGGCCGAGGAAGGACTGTTCATCGCTCAGATGGCGCGGATCCGCGAAATCGCTTCAGAGGCCCTGCAGCTGCGGCAGAAGGCCGGCATCAAGGTGCGCCAGCCGCTCGCCAGCCTTTCCATACCTGGCAAAGATACGCTCCCCGAAGAGCTGAAAGATATTCTCGCGGATGAGATAAACGTCATACGGATCATTCCAGGGGGTGAGGGGGTGAAGCTCGACACGGCGCTTACGCCGGAACTCGTGAAGAAAGGCGATGAACGCGAGATGGCGAGCGCCGTCGCGCAGGCGCGCAAGGCGGAAAACCTCCGGCCGTCAGATGCAGTGCGTACGGAGATTTCTCCGGAGGGGAAGTACGCGGCCGTTCTCTCGTCCGGCGAAGTCCGGTTCGACCTCGTGAAGGATGCGGCATAAATATGAGACGCGCGGCTTGGTGCTCGCTCGTACGCACGCGGGGGAAGCGAACACGTTCGTTACGCTGCTCACGAGCGATCTCGGACTGGTACACGCTCGGGCGCAGAGCTTGCGCAAGCCCGGCGCGAAGCTCGCCGCAGCGCTCGCGACCCTCGCCGAGAGCGAGGTAGTGCTCGTGCGCGGGAAGGAAGGGTGGCGCGTTACCGGCGCAGTGCTCGGTGAGAGCTGGTTCGCGCGGCTGGCGGCCGGCGACGCGCGCGAGCGTGCCGCGCGCGTCTCAGGATTGTTGCTGCGGCTGGTCGCCGGTGAGGCGCAGGACGCGGCGATATTCTCGACCATGAGGGGGTTCCTCGAATCCCTGGAGACCCTTCCCGAAGGGCTGTACGATGCGGCTGAAGTGCTCGTCGTGCTCCGCGCGCTTGCGGCGCTGGGGCTCGATACGGGCGAGATCCCAGGCGGCGTATCTGAATTCTCACCGGCGCTGCTCGCGAGCGTTGCCCAGAACCGGAAGGCATATGTCGCGCGCATCAACACCGGCATCAGCGCATCCGGGCTCTGAAGTCTTGCGTGTCCTGCAGGGCGCTTCGCGGCGTGGGGTATACTGATATCGATGACGATTCATCCCCGCGACGAAGAAGGCGGAGTGAGTTCGCTCGAGCGTGCGCGCGAGCGCCTCTATCGGCCCATGGATATTCCGCGCCCTCGCGCGGAATTCGACACGGCAGAGGAACACACGCTTCCGCATGAATGGGAGGAAAAGCAGCTTCCGACTGTCATGCCGCACCAGGGAGAACGGCACGTGCGTCTCGCGGGCATATTCCTCGGCGCCGCTTTCACATTCTTCCTCGTCGCTCTCGCTGCGGCGGGCTATTTCTTCTACTTCGGAAGCAACTCAGTCTCCACCGACAAGATAACCATCGACATCCAGGGCCCGACCACTATCGCCGGAGGCGATACGGTCCCGCTCTCGCTCACCATCACGAACAAGAATCCGGTCGCGATAGAGAACGCGACTATCGAGATAGATTTCCCTGACGGCACGCGCAGCGCGACCGATGTCCTTTCGCCCTACTCGCGTTATGTAGAGAATCTCGGCACGCTCGCAAGCGGCGCGACCGTGACGCGGTCGGTAAAGGCAGTCGTGTTCGGCGCCGCAGGGCAGACGATTACGCTCCCGGTGTCGTTCTCGTATGGCATCGCGAGCAGTAACGCTATTTTCGATAAGAAGTCTTCGTACGCGATCGCCATCACCTCGACGCCTCTCTCGGTGTCCGTCGATTCGCTCGGCGAGGTTGTCTCGGGCGACCCCCTCACCTTCACGCTCACGGTTCGCAGCAACTCGACCATCCCGCTCAGTAACGTCGTCCTCGCGGTGCCTTCCCCGTTCGGTTTCTCGGTGGCATCGTCATCGATACCGCTCAACAACTCGTCATTCTTCATCGGCACGCTTGCGCCGGGAGCGACGAAGCAAGTCACGCTGACCGGTACGCTTGTCGGGCAGGATGGCGAACAGCGCGTATTCCATTTCACCGTCGGCACCGCGAACTCCGCTCAGGACCAGACGATGGCAGTCACCTACATGACACAGGACGCGACCGTATCGATCGCGGCACCGTTCATCGCGACGAGTCTCGCGATCAACGGCGACACCTCGAGCGATGTCGTCATGACGCCGGGGAGTTCCCAGAGCGTCACGCTCAACTACACCAATACGCTCGCGACGACCGTCACGGACGCTTCGATCTCCGTCGCCGTCTCCGGAACCGCGATCGATTTCAACAGCATCCGTACGACGAGCGGCTTCTATAATTCTTCGAATCACACCATCATCTTCAGCAAGGACACGGACCCGTCGCTCGCCTCGCTCGCGCCGGGCGCCTCCGGTATCGGGACATTCACTTTTTCGACGCTGCCGGTCGGCACGCTTTCACCGAAAGTGTCGTTCGCGATCTCCGCATCGGGAACACGCGTCGGCCAGACGAATGTGCCGGAGCAGGTGACCACCTCCTCCGTACAGACTTCCAAGGTCGCGACGACCGTCGCGCTCTCGTCCGTATCGTCCCGTGTCATCGGGGGATTCGGCGCGAGCGGCCCCATCCCTCCCCGCGCTAACCAGCCGAGCACGTACTCGATAGTGTGGGACGTGCAGGATCAGGGGAGCGCGGTCGCGGGCGGGACTGTGACGGCGACGCTCCCGACCTATGTCACCTACACGGGGAATACCTCCGGTGCCGGAACGTTCTCGTATGACAGCACATCCAACACAGTGACGTGGAACACCGGCGACCTCGCCCAAGGGGGGAGTGCGCGCGGCGTCTTCCAGATATCCTTTACGCCCTCGACATCGCAGAAAGGCGGCATAGTCCAGTTCACGAGCCCGGTGTCCTTCTCGGGCTACGATCGCTTCGCCGGCGTGCAGGTGTCCGCGACGGCCGATCCTGCGACGACCGCGACACCTCAGGATCCGGGCTATGTCCAGAGCGACGCCATCGTGCAATAAGCTTGCAAAGCCGAGCTTCCTCCCTGCGCTCGTCTCGGACAAATGCATGCAGACACGCTTTGTCACTCGGGTCGCTTGGTAGTAGGCCTTGCGTCTGAGTGCTTTTTGCCGCACTCTGTAATGTATAGTGATTTTATGAACGACCAGAACCTGATGGAAAAGATCGTCTCCCTCGCGAAACGCCGCGGCTTCGTATTCCCGGGCTCCGAGATCTATGGCGGCCTGGCCGGCACATTCGACTACGGCCCGTACGGCGTCATGCTGAAAGAGAACATCGAGCGCCTCTGGCTACAGATGTTCCGCGACGGCCGCGACGACATGTACGGCGTCGATGCGACGATATTGATGAATCCGAGAGTCTGGGAAGCGTCCGGCCACGTGTCCGGGTTCTCCGATCCGCTCGTCGAGTGCGAGAAGTGCAAGCGGCGTTTCCGAGCTGACCATCTTGAGGATGCGGCGACGTGTCCCGAGTGCGGCGGCAAGCTCGGGGAGGCTCGGCAGTTCAACATGATGTTCAAGACGCATGCCGGCGCGATGGAAGATGAGTCGGCGACCGTGTACCTGCGCCCGGAGACCGCCGGCGGCATCTTCATGAACTACAAGAATGTCATGGATGCGCTTCATCCGAAATTGCCGTTCGGGATCGCGCAGATAGGGAAGGCGTTCCGTAATGAGATCGCGCCGCGCGATTTCATCTTCCGCCTCCGCGAGCTCTCGCAGATGGAGGTGGAATATTTCGTGAAGCCGTCCGAGTGGCAGCAAGCATTCGAAGAGTGGCGCCGGATGATGCATTCATTCGCCGAGGCGATCGGGTTGCCGAGCGGCATGGTGCACGAGCTCGAGGTGGGGGATAGCGACCGCGCGCACTACTCCAAGCGCACCATCGATTTCGAATTCGATTATCCGTTCGGCCGCAAAGAGCTCTGGGGCCTCGCGTATCGCACCGACTTCGACCTCTCGGCGCACGAGAAGGGTTCCGGCGCGTCGCTTGTCTACCTCGACGAAGAGACGAAAGAGAAGTTCATCCCGCACGTCATCGAGCCGTCCTTGGGCGTCGACCGCACGCTGCTCGCCGTTCTCGCGAGCGCCTACCGCGAGGATGAGCTCGGTGGCGAGACCCGTACCTATCTCGCGCTCGCGCCGAAGATCGCGCCGGTGAAAGCGATGGTCTCGCCGCTCTTGAAGAACAAGCCCGAGCTCGTCCTGAAAGCGCGCGAGGTGCGTGAGGTGTTCAAAAAAGTCCATCCGGCCATCGCTTGGGACGACAACGGCAACATCGGCAAACGCTATCGTCGTCAGGACGAGATCGGCACGCCGTTCTGCATCACGATCGATTTCGACACGCTCGGCGAGAATCCCGATCTCATCGATACCGTCACGCTGCGCCACCGCGACACGGGCGAGCAGGAGCGGCTCACTATCGCCGACGCTGCCGAACGCATCCGCGAAGCTATTTCATAGTCTCGGGTTCTTGCCGGCTTTCTAGATGCCGGTTTCGTGTTACGATGCCGATATGGATAAGGAAATAAGCGTCTCCATCACGCCCGGTACGATTATCGCCGCGGTGCTCATCATCGCCGGCGCATTCGTTTTCTGGCTCCTGCGCGATCTGGTGCTTTTGGTAGTCACGGCGGTGGTCATCGCCTCGGCTATCGAGCCTGAGATAGCGTTTTTCATCCGGCACCGCGTGCCGCGCTTCTTCGCCGCCATCCTGGTCTACATACTCGTGTTCGGTTCGGTGTTCGGTCTCCTGTTCTTCCTCTTCCCGCCGATCATCGGCGATGCCGCCGGGTTCCTTTCGGCGATGCCGCAGTACCTCAACACCCTGAACGCCTCCGGGTCGTTCTCGAGCCTCACGAGCGCGTCGAGCCTCATCGGCGGCTCGCATGACTTGCAGTCGTTCGTACAGACGCTCTTCTCGCTGCAAGCCATCTTTACCGCCGGTTCCGGAAGCGTCGTGCAGTTCCTCGTGACGTTCTTCGGCGGCATCTTCTCGCTCGTGCTTGTCATCGTGCTCTCGTTCTACTTCGCACTGCAGGACACAGGGGTCGATGACTTCCTCCGCCTGGTGATGCCGCTCGCGTACGAAGACTACTCGGTCGACCTCTGGAAGCGCGCGCAGAAGAAGATAGGGCTTTGGATGCAAGGGCAGATACTCCTCTCGGTCATCGTCGCTATCCTCGTATACCTCGGTCTTCTCATCATCGGCATCCCGTACGCGCTCCTGCTCGCCGTCTTCACGGCGCTTGCGGAGATCATCCCCATCTTCGGGTCGCTCATCGCCGGTTCGATCGCTGTCATCATTGCCTACTCGACCGGCGGCATCGCGCTCGGTGCTATCGTGGCGGGTCTCTATATCGTCGTGAACCAGTTCGAATCGAACCTCATCTATCCGCTCATCGTGAAGAAGATCGTCGGTATCCCGCCGCTCTTGGTCATCGTCGCCCTCATCGCAGGCTACACGCTCGCCGGCTTCCTCGGCGTCCTGCTCTCAGTACCGTTCGCGGCTGTACTGCTTGAGCTTATTACCGACTTCGACAAGCGCAAGCGCCGTGCACATGCGTAAAAACCTCATCTGCGTCGTTGCGGGCCCTGCCGATTTTCTCCGCCGTACGCCAGAGTACGTCTCCGAAAATCGACTGCCCGCGCCTCGCATCTGAAGGCTTTTCCGCATATGCTTATCAAGGTATGAACCGATATATCACCACCACGCTGC
>JAKAJB010000004.1 GCA_021813965.1 bacterium
CCCGCCGGCGCGAGCTCCGAGAGCGAGCGCAGCAGCATCGTGTTGAACGAATCCTTCCTCAAACTTCCTGAAATGGCGACGATATTCATACGGTTGGAATTATTAGCTTACCCACGCAGCCTACCCTATCCCGTAAAGCGCCGGGTGTGGATATCTAGCGGAGCGTCTCCTGCCAGCGCCGGTAGAGCGCGGCCGTAGCTTTGAGGTCGCCGGCATTGTAGCGGGCGATGTCACGATATCTCTTCTCCTTATAGAGCGCCGCGACATCATCGCCAGTCGTGCCGCCGGCCTTCGGGCTCTCGATGCCGAGCGCACGGCAGAAGAGGTGGAGGCTTTTCTTGAAACGAGCCGCTCCGTAGAACGTGAGCTGGTCCATGAGGTCGATATGCGCGCAGCCGCGCTGCATCGAGAGATAACGATTGCTGAGCAGGTCTTTCGTCGGCTTCACACCGTGGACCATCGAACGGATGGCGAGGAACGGCGCATCGAAGCCGCGGCCGTTGAAAGATACGAACTCGTTCACGACGGCCGCGACCCTCCAGAACTGCTCGAGCATCTCCTTCTCGCTCATCGGTTCGTACTTGATGCCGTCCTCCTCGCTCTCCTTCAGTTTCGTATCTGGAGCGGAGAAATACACCGCGCCCTTCTCGCGCTCCGTGTCGTACACGCCGATCGCGACGATGAAACCGGTGAGGGGCGAGAGCCCCATCCCCTCTTTGAGCTCTTTCATCTCATAGTCGTACTCCTCGTCGGTCTTCGACGACTCGCGCAGATACCATGACAGATTGTGCTGCGTCGTCGGGTCGAGCGCATCCCACTGCTCGCCGACCGTCTCGATGTCGAATACGAGTGCCATAGACACAGTATACTTGAGGCATGAAGCAGAAATTGATCCGTGCAAGCGTAGCGCTCGTGCTCGTGCTCGCGGCAGGCGGCGTCGGCTACGCGCTCGGCGGGGGCGGCGCGCAGGCTGCGCCGGTGAGCATCCCCGCAGAGACGGTGTCTGCCCCGCCAGCCGGAGCGATCCGCGTCGTATACAGCCTCGACCAGAAGCAGAACGACAAGGAGATCATCGCCCTCATCGACGACGCGAAGAGCCATATCTATTTCGCCATGTATGAGTTCACCCTGAAAGACATCGCCGACGCGCTCGTCGCGGCTAAGAAGCGCGGGGTCACGGTCGCCGGGCTCGTCGACGCCGGCGAGAGTGCGAACAGCTACGACCGCCCCATCATCAAGGAGCTCACCGATGCCGGCATCCCGGTCGAGACCGAGAAGCATGCCGACGGCTCTGGCATCATGCACATCAAAGCCATCGTCACCGACAGCGCCTACGCGCTCGGCAGCTACAACTGGACCGGCTCGGCCACCGCCGAGAACGACGAGATCCTCGAGATCGGCACCGACCCGACCCTCCGACAGACGTATGAGAACCTGCTGACGAAATTACTGAATGCCTACCGGGGCACCAACGCGGCCGCTAGCGCGGCCGCGCCCGTTTCAATCGGCACCATCGCCTACACCGATGCTCCCGCGCACATCGGCTCGTTCGCCTCCGTGCGCGGGACCCTCCACGACGCCTATACCGCCGCGAGCGGCACCGTCTTCCTCGACTTCTGCGCGAGCTACAAGGACTGCCCCTTCTCGGGCGTCATCTTCGCCGCCGACGCGAAGAAGTTCGGCGACCTTTCCCGCTACGCGGGCCAGACGGTCACTCTCACCGGCAAGATCTCTTCCTACCAGGGCAAAGCCGAAATCGTCCTCTCCGACCCCTCTCAGCTAGCTCCAAAATAACGCTGTCTCGCCGCCCGGGCTTCCATTTTTCTCAATTTCCTGCTATATTCCAGGTACTTCCAGTGGCTACCGACCGAATCCGCATCAATAACGAGATACACGCGCCAGAGCTGCGTGTCCTTGGTGCAGAAGGCGAAAACCTGGGGGTGCTCTCGCTCGAAGCGGCCCTCGCGGCGGCTAAGACCGCCGGGAAGGATCTCATCGAGATTTCTCCCTCGGCCGTCCCGCCCGTTGCGAAGATCATGGATTATGGTAAATTCGAATACGAGCGCAGCAAGAAGGAAAAAGTAGCGAAAGCCAAGGTCAAAGTGTCGGAGACGAAGGAGGTCCAGATCAAGGTGGGCACCGGCGACAACGACATGATACTGAAGGCGAAAAAGGCCGCCGAGTGGCTCGCTGAGGGCCACCGGGTCCGCGCCGAGCTCTTCCTCAAAGGCCGCTACAAGGGCATGAGCGAGGAGTTCCTCAAGACCCGTCTTGAGAAGTTTCTCACCCATATCCCCTACGCGTACAAGATTGCCGAGCCAATCACGCGCAGCCCGAAAGGCTTTGCCGGGGTCATCGAGCGAGACCTGATAGCTCAAGCGAAACGCGAGAAAGAGCAGCAACCCACACTATGAAAACCAACAAATCTTATACCAAACGGATCCGCGTCACGCGCACGGGCAAGCTCGTCGCGCGCAAGGCGGGTCAGAACCATTTCAATGCGAAGCAGAGCGGGAGCAAGCGCGCCGGCAAGCGCCGCTCTGTAGCCCTCACCCTCACTGCGAAGGTGATCCGCCGCTTCCTCCCGGGGATGGTGTAATTACTTTTCTTAATACTTTTCGTATGGCACGAGTCAAAGGAGGTCAGATGGCATTGAAGCGACGCAAGAACCTGCTCGAGAGAGCGAAGGGTTATCGCGGCGTCCGCTCCAAGAAGCTCAACTTCGCTCATGAAGCCCTCATGCGCGCCGGCCGCTACGCTTTCGCCCACCGCCGCGACAAGAAGACGGCCTTCCGCCAGCTCTGGATCGTCCGCTTGAACGCCGCGCTCCGCGAGAACGGCCACAAGTCCTACAGCTCGTTCATCGACAAGCTCAACAAGTCCGGCTTCGCGCTCGACCGCAAGGTCCTCGCCCAGTTCGCCACCGAGAAGCCGGAGATCTTCTCTCGCATCGCCAAGCAAGTCGTCTAACTCCTTTCTTACGAGAAAAACGAAAGCCGTCCCTCACGGGGCGGCTTTCGTTTTCTGCGTTTAAACTATGCTTTCTTCACCGAATCTTTCGTAATCTCCCACGTCTCGCCATACTCGGGAACGATGGCGTTGCCGCCCAGGTAGTCGTGGATACGCTGCGCAAGGAACCGCTCCGTAGCGGGTTCGCCGAGCGCGACGAAGATCGCCTTCGGGCGCTTCTCCGCGAGCGCCGCTTCGGCGAATTTGAGGAGCTCATCGCGGTCGGCGTGCGCCGACCAGCCCTCGAGATTCTCCACTTTCGCGCGGAGCGTGATGTCCTGCCCGCCGAGCCGGACATGAGAGGTTCCCTCCATCATATGCCGCCCAGGGGTCCCAGGAGCCTGATAGCCGACGATGACGAGCGTCGTGGCAGGATCGGGCAGGTAGCGGGCCTCCCAGTGGCCTATGCGCCCGCCATGACTCATGCCGGCGCCGGCGATGATGATCTTCTGCTTCGGCCCCTTCGCAATGGCGGCCGAGTCCTCGGGTGAAAGCGTCTTCGTGAGGAACGGGAATTCAAAAATGCTCTTCTCGTGCTTCATTTCCTCTTCCGTCGCCGGTTTGAAATAGGTCGGCCCCCACTTCTCGTATACCGAAGTCACTTTGATGGCGAGCGGCGAATCGAGATAGACGGGGATCTTCGGCAATTCCCCGTTCGCGAAGAACTTCGAGAGCTCGTAGAGCATGAGCTGCGTGCGCTCGAGCGAGAATGCGGGGATGAGGATCGTACCGCCGCGCGCTATCGCCTCCTTGAGCGTGTCGCGAAGCTTCTCGACGCGCGCCGCTTGCGGCGGGTGAAGCCGGTCGCCGTACACGCTTTCCATGACGAGCGCGTCGGCGTCCGGCACCGGCTCCCAGTCGGGCAAGAGCGGCGACGGCGAATTACCGATATCGCCTGTGAGCGCGACGGTCGTGCCGTCCTCGTCCGTGATGCGCACGCTTGCCGAGCCGAGGATGTGACCGGTATTGCGCAGGTAGACCGAGAGGCCGGGAGCGACCTCTTTCTCGACGTGATAATCGAGCGTCTCGATGAGACGGACCGCCGTATCGACATCCTGCTCCTCGTAGAGCGGCGCGATGCGGAGACGCGCCGCCTCATGAGTGAGGATGCCGACCGAATCGCGCATGATGAGCTCAGCGAGATCTTTCGTCGGCGGCGTCATGTAGATCTTCCCGCGGAAGCCGTCCTTCACGAGCTTCGGGATGCGTCCGACATGGTCGAGGTGAGCGTGCGTGAGGACGAGCGCGTCGATGCTCGCGACGTCGTAGGGGAACAGGCCGTAGATGTGCGCCTCCACGAAATCGGCGCCTTGCTCGATACCGCAATCGACGAGCACCCTAGACACTTCGCTATGCGAAGTGTCGGGCGAACCGCCTTCGGCGGTTTTAGCCTTCCCGCGCCTGCCTTCTACCAAGAAATTGGAACCGGTCACCTTCCCCGCCCCGCCATAAAATCCAAGTCGTATTGCCATGCTTCAAATGTAACACGCGGATGATTCTGGGAAACGGAAAAACCGCCTTCAGGCGGTTTTTCCGTGGAACTGTCCTCTCTGGCAACTTTATTGCCAGGTGGGAATAACAACAGGAGCTATCGGATCTCCTTCCGGAGTTCACCAAGCGGACCTGAATATAGGTTTCCCTTGCAAGAAGCAAGTTGCGTTTTTAAGAACAGCTCCATGTCCCAGTATACCTCCCGCAGAGGGAGAGCTGTGGAAAACAGAAACCCCGCCATAGGCGGGGTTTCTGTCCAACTAAACAGCCCTGCTTCCCATGTCGACGTCGTAGAGTGTCGCTTCATGCGGCATGCGGTATTTCACTATCTCTTCCGGCTTGAACCAATGAGGGATTTCCATTTCCGCTTCCGGGACCGATCCTGAAGCATGGATGAGGTTGCGGATCGCGCGCGTGTCCGTATCTGCCATCTGGTAGGAGTCGAGGACGAAATCGCCGCGGATAGTGCCGACACCGGCGCTGCGCGGCTCCGTACCGCCCGTAATCTTGCGCACGAGCTCGACCGCATGGCCGCCCTCCCATACCATCGCGATGACCGGCCCGCTCGTCATGTACTTCTTCAGGCTCACGACGACGCTATCGGCTACTTCGATCGGATCGGTCGACGGCGGCGTCTCGCCTTTCTTCAGATAGCTCGCGATGGCTTTCTCGCCGACATTCTTCTTCCAATTCGGATCGAGGAGATAATGCTCTTCGACCATCGCCTCGGTCGGGATGAGCATCTTGAGCGCGACGAGCTTCAGGCCGGTACGCTCATACCGCTTGAATATCTCGCCGATAAGCGCGCGCTGGATGCCGTCCGGCTTCACGATGACGAGCGTCCGTTCAGTTTTGGGGTGTGCCATAAAGTTTCAAAAATAAATCCCCTGCCGGGGCGGTTATGCGGTTATGATACGCGCTCCGGACGACTCCAGCAAGATGGTGTGCTCGAAGTGCGCCGAGCGCGAACCGTCCTTGGTTCGATACGTATACCCGTCCGGTGCGAGGATGACGGCGGCCTTGCCGGCGCTCGAGATAGGCTCGAGCGCGAGCACCATGCCCTCGGAGAGGAGTTCGCCGCGGCCGGGCCGGCCGTAATTCGGGATGAACGGCTCCTCATGCACGCGATCGCCGACCCCGTGCCCGCCGAGCTCCTTGATGACCGAGAAGCCGGCCGCTTCGATCTCCTGCTGTATCGCATACCCGATATCGCCGACGTGGTTCCCCGGGGAGGCTGCCGCGATACCGGCAGCAAGCGCCGCCTCGGTCGCGTAGAGCAGCTTCTTCGTCTCGTCGTTCACTTTGCCGACCGGCACCGTGATGGCCGCATCGACGACGATGCCGCCATGGCGGAGCCCGAGGTCGAGCCCGACGATGTCGCCTTCCTTGAGGGTCTTCACCGTCTCGTTCGGGATCCCATGCACCACTTCGTCGTTAATTGAGACGCAGAGCGTCGCCGGGTAGGCCCGGCCGGCGCCGTCAGGCGTGTACCCGAGGAAGCACGGCTCGTCGCCATCGTCGCGGATCATCGCTTCGGCGAGGTCGTCGAGCTCTTCGGTCGTGACGCCTGGCGCGACCTTGGCGCGGAGCGCTTCGAGCACCGCCGCGAGACGCTTCCCGCCCTCTATGAGATTCTCCCGTTCGGAGTCGTTCGCGATGATCATGCGAGCTTCAGGATGTCCCTCACCTCCGCGGCGATGACTTCCGGCGGGCGGTTGCCGTCGATGTCCGTGAGCATGCCCGCCTCGCGGAGATAGCTGATCGAACCGTCAGTATCCTCGTAGTATGCCTTGAGCCGGACCGCGACCGCGTCAGGATGGTCATCGGCGCGCGTCCCCTTCTCGCGTCGCAATGCGATGCGATTATGCACCTCCTCGTCGGGTACGATGAGGTGGAAGATACGGAACGGGCGGCCGATCCATTTCAGGGAGTCTGCGACGATTTTCGTTTCCGGCAGCGTGCGGCTCGTGCCGTCGAAAATGATAGTACTGTCATCGGAAAGGCTGAAGAGCGTCTTCAGGTACACGTACGAGGCGATCCAGTAGGGCGTAAGCGCGCCGCTGTCCATGGTCTCCTTAAGCTTGCGCCCCGCAGACGTGCCCATAGCGACGATTTCGCGTAATCCGCCGCTCGTACCGAACACGGGCCAGCCTGTCGCTTTTGAGAGCAGTTCCGCTTGGGTTCCCTTCCCGCTCCCCGGTTTCCCTATGAAGAATACGATGGGCTTTTCCATATACCCACTCTAGCACTCATCCGGAACCAAAACAAAACCGCCGCGCCAAGGCGAAGCGGTTTCGTCGGGATGCTCGTTATTAGTATTCGCGGAGCGAAATCTGCGCGTCGATCTTCTGCGTGAGGTCGAGGATGACTTGCACCGCGATGAGGAGCGCCGTACCGCCGAGCACGAGCGTCGTAACGCCGGTGAGGCCCTGGATGATGCTCGGGGAGACCGCGAGGAGGCCGAGGAAGCAGGCTCCCGGGAGCGTGATGCGATTCACGACGGCATTGATGTACTCTTTGGTCTCGCGTCCGGGGCGGACGCCCGGGACGAAGGCGCCGGTCTTCTGGAGATTCTCAGCGACGCGGCTCGGCTCAAAAGTGACGGCAGTGTAGAAATACGTGAAGAGCACTACCAAGAGGAAGTAGACCGAGCCGTATTTCCACGGATTGGAAAGGAAGGCGGTGTACCAGAGCGAGGCGCCGGCAGCGAAGGATACATGGACGGCCGAAAGCATCGAGAGCGCCATCTGCGGCACCAGGAGAAGCGAGAGCGCGAAGATGATCGGGATCACGCCGGCCTGCAGGAGACGGATCGGAAGATACGTCGCGGCGCCCTGCGCGAGCGCGGCACCGCGCATCGCGCGCGCGTAGGCGATCGGGATCGAACGCTCCGCATCGGATACGACGACGACGGCGTAGGTCATCGCGCCGGCGAGGACGAGGAAGCCGAGGTATGCCGGTATATTCGCGACGCTCGACGCGAAGATGCTCTCCGAGATGCTCGACGGGACGCGCGCGAGGATGCCCGCAAGGATGATGAGCGAGACGCCGTTGCCGATACCGAACTCCGTCACGAGCTCACCAAGCCACATGAGGAGCATCGAGCCGGCAGTGATGAGCGCGATATTCGCGATAAGCGCGACCGGGCCGAGCTGGCCGATGACATGCTGGCTCTGGAGCAGGAAGAGGAAGCCGATAGACTGCAGCACGGCGATAGGGATCGTAAGGAGGCGGCTCCATTCGATGAACTGCGCGCGACCGGCCTCTCCTTCTTCGAAGTACGCCTGCTTCACCTGCGGGAAGACGATGGTAGCGAGCTGCATCGCGATCGATGCGGTGATGTACGGGCCGACGCCGAGCATCACGATGGAGAGGCGCGCGAGACCGCCGCCAGAGAATATATTCAAAAGGCCGAAGAACTGGTTGCTCGCGAAGAATTGCGCGAGCGCGCCTTTGTCGACGCCCGGGATAGGTATCGCGGCGAGGAAGCGGAACAATGCGAGCGCGCCGACGAGGAAGATGACACGGGCGCGGATTTCGGAGTCGCCGAAGGCGAGTTTGATCTTGTGGATGAAAGAATTAATCATGGCTGGTGCCGCCTGCCGCAACAAGTGCAGTGCGGGCAGCATCAGAAAGCGTGCAGCCTCTGATGACGAGCGCCTTGGTGAGCGTGCCCGTACCGAGAACCTTCACGACCGGTGCGCGGCCCTTCGCGCGGCGCACGAGCCCTCGCGCGAGAAGCGATGCCGGCGAGACGGTCTCCCCTGCCTTGTAGGCTGCCTCAAGCGCCGTAAGGTTCACCGTCGAGGTCGGGATGCGATTGGTGCGGACGGTGCGTGCGCGGTTCTTGCCGTGACCGCGACGCTTCGGGAGCTTCTTGATGAGATCGCGCACCTCCGGGCGGATGTGGTGGCCGGCGCGAGCCGTCTGGCCCTTGCCGCCGCGGCCGGAAGTCTTGCCGCGCTTGCCGCCGCGGCCGACCGCCGCGTTCTTCTTATTCTTCGTGCGAGGAGAAATGGTGTTGAGTTGCATGGTAGGGAAACTATTTGGTGCGGAGCTGCTTCAGCGCTTCGACCGTCGCGCGCGCGATGGTGAGCTTATTCTTCGAACGGGTGTGGATCTTCGTCACGACATCCGTGACGCCGGCGAGATCGAGCACGGTGCGCACTGCCGAACCGGCGACGAGGCCGCGGCCGGTCGACGGGATAATCTCGACCGTGGAAGAGGCGTACTTCGCCGAAACCTCGTGCGGGATGGAACCGCTCACGGTGCGCGGGACGGTGAAAAGATGCTTCTTGGCATCGCGCGTCGCCTTGTCGATGGCGAGCGCCGTATCGACACCCTTGCCGAGACCGACGCCGACGCGACCCTTGCGGTCACCGATGACGACGACGAGGCTGAAGTTGAATCGGCGGCCGCCCGCCATGACGCGCGCCACGCGGCGGGCGTCGATGGTGACCTGATCGAACTCGCCGCGCTCGCGCGGCGCACGTGTGTTGCGGCCGCCCGGACGGGAGGAACGCCCGCGGATCGAACCGCGCGCGCCGCCGCGCGGTGCTGGTGCGGCCGCTGCGGCCGTCTCCGCTGCCGGAGCAGCCTCGACCGCCGGTGCTGCGACGGCGACTTCCTCTGCGGTTACGGTCTCTTGTTCCATGCTGGTAGTCATGAGTATTAAAAGGTGAGGCCTCCCTCGCGAGCGGCGTCAGCAAGCGACTTCACCTGGCCGCCGTAGCGATAGCCGGCCCGATCGAAGACGACCGAGCTTACGCCGAGCGCCTTCGCCGCTTTCGCGATAGCGGCCCCGACCGACGTCGCCTGCACCGACTGCGGACCCTTGAACTCGCGGCCGTGCGATGCAGCGATCGTCTTCCCTGCAGCATCATCGATGAGCTGCGCGGAAACGAAGCGGTTGCTGCGGTACACGGCGAGGCGCGGACGCTCTGCGGTGCCCTTGATCGTCGCACGCACGCGCGCATGGCGGCGCTGGCGAAGTTCTGATTTGGTTGTGGGTGCGTGTTGCATGATAGTTTAGACGGCCTTCTTGCCCTGCTTGCGGCGTATGACTTCCCCTTCGTAGCGGATGCCCTTGCCGAGATACGGTTCCGGCGGTTTTACGCGGCGGATGTTCGCGGCGAACTGTCCGAGCGATTCTTTGTTGATGCTCTCGAGCTTGATGGTGTTCTTCTCGACCGTCGCGGTGACGTCATCCGGGATAGCGAGCGGCACCGTATGCGAGAACCCGACCGTAAGCACGACATCCTTCCCTTTGATCTCGACGCGGTAGCCGACACCTTCGAGGATGAGCTTCTTCGTGAACGGCGTCTCGACGCCCTGCACCATGTTCTTCACATGCGACGCGAACGTGCCGGTGAGAGCCTTCGCGAGGCGAGAGCGGTCCAAGGGCGCGATCGTGACCTGTCCGGCGTCAATCGTGATCCCGACCGACGGATGCACGCGCTTCGTGAGCGTGCCCTTCGATCCTTTCACGGTCAGCACGCCCTGCGCGACGGAGACGTCGGCTTTTCCTGCTGCGGTCGGTTTTTTGGCGAGTCGGCTCATAAGCATTACCAGATTTCGAATAGGTTCTCGCCGCCGACCTTCGCCTTGCGTGCTTCGCGATCAGAGATGACGCCGGCGGACGACGAGATGAGACGGACGCCCGTGCCGCCCTTCACCGTGTGCGCCTCCGTGTGCGGCACATAGAGCCGGCGACCCGGCTTGCTGATGCGCTTCACGCCGCGCAGCTTCGGCTGCCCTTTCTCGTCATACGCGAGCGTCGCAAGGATCTCTTTCTTCACTTCGCTGTCGCCGATCGCCTCGACCGAGACGCTCGTGAGGAAACCAAGCTCCTTGAGCTTCTTCGCAATCGCGAGCACATGCGAAGAGTACGGCATCGACACCTGCGGTTTGCCGATACGAGCGGCATTCTGCAGACGGATTATGAAATCGCCGATGCGGTCAGTTACCATGATGCTTTCTTGACGCCCGGGATCTTCCCTTCGAGCGCGAGCTCGCGGAACTGGATGCGTGAGAGGCCGAAGGCGCGCATGTAGCCGCGGGAGCGGCCGGTAATCGCGCAACGGTTCTTCAAGCGGCCCGGGGCTGAATTTCTCGGCAATGCCTGGAGCCCTGCAGAATCGCCGGCAGCCTTAAGAGCCGCACGCTTCTCTGCGTACTTTGCGACGAGTTTCGTCTTTTTGACGAGCCGTGCGAGTTGGGATTTCTTTGCCATAAAAAATAAAGCTCCGAGGAGCGTAGTCAGAGGATATCAGCGTTTTACGCCCGAGTCAACGATAAGCGGCATGCCGAGGTGGCGGAAGAACGCCTCAGCTTCGGCCTTCGACTTGGCCGAGGTTACGATGGTCACCGCGAGACCGAAGACGTCCTTGAGGTCTTCATCGCTCGTTTCCGGGAAAATCGTGTTGTCTTTGATGCCGATCGTGAGGTTCCCCATGTCGTCAATCGCCGTAGCCTTGAGGCCGCGGAAGTCGCGCGTACGTGGGAGCGCGATGTGGATCACCTTATCGATGAAATCGTACATGCGCGCGCCGCGGAGCGTCACCTGCATGCCGACCGTATCGCCTTCGCGCACTTTGAAGGAGGCGATGGACATACGCGCCGGGCGGAGCGCCGGCTTCTGGCCGGTGATCTTTGCGAGACGGTCCTCAATGAGCTCGAGCTGCTTCTTGTCGCGCTTCTTGCCGACGCCGGTCGAGACGATGATCTTCTGGATGCGCGGACCCTGCATCGGGCTCGTGTAGCCGAACGCTGCCTGAAGCGCGGCGTAGGCGGTCTGCTGTTTTTGTTTGGTGATGGACATATTCTGTTTTATTTCGCGCCTCCGGCTGGCTCGATACGCTCTACGTTCGATACGTGGATCGGGCGCGGGCGCTCCGCAATATGGCCCACCTCGCCCGCACGACCCTTCACATGGCGCTTCGCGATGGCAACGCCTTCGACGATGACCTTGTCCGCCTTCGGCAGGGCGCGAGCGATAACGCCGGTCTTCCCTTTGTCCTTGCCTGCGATTACTTTCACTTTGTCTCCTTTTTTGACGTGCATATTGATAGGATTAGACGACTTCAGGGGCGAGAGACACGATGGAGTGCCAGCCCATCTCGGAGAGCTCGCGCGGAACCGGACCGAAGATGCGGTTCCCCTTCGGGCCCATCTCCTTACCCTGCTTCTCGATGAGCACGACCGCATTCTCATCGAACCGGACGTAGGAACCATCCTTGCGCCCGAACGGCTTCACCTGACGCACGATGATCGCGCGGCAGATGTCTTTCTTCTTCACCGCCTTGCGCGGCTGTGCCGTCTGAATCGAGACGACGACCATGTCGCCTATCTCCGCGTAACGACGCTTGCTGCCGCCGAGCACCTTGAAGATGCGTGCGACCGTGCCGCCGGAGTTATCTGCCACTTTGACGATGGATTGAGGCTGCAACATATCAGTCGTTCTCTTTCGTCGCCGCGACCGTCTTCGTCGCGTCGATGATGAAGCTCTTCAGCTTCGAGATCGGGCGCGTCGCAACGATAGTGACCGTATCGCCGACCTGGGCGGTATTCCCCGGGTTGTGCGCGAGGAATTTCTTCGAACGGACGAAGTACTTCTTGTACTTCGCGTTCTTCACGTAGCGGTCGACGCGGACGGTAGCCGTGTCCGTCATGGCCGTCTTCACGACGGTACCGACGAATGATTGGGGGCGGAGGGTTTTTGTTTCCATAAAATTATGCAGCAGTGAGTTCGCGAGAACGCTGTTCCGTGAGGATGCGGGCGACCATGGCACGGAGTTTCTTCGGGGCGTTGCTATCCTTGGCGCGGGCGCCCGCAGCCGAGAAACGCTCCGTGCGGAGTTCGGCACGCGTATCCGCGAGAAGCTTTGCAAGCTCCTGATCAGTCTTTGTCGTCATTACTTCTTTTTTTGTCATACAAATGGGAAAAAAGCAATTATTGACGCGTGACGATCGCAGTCTTCACCGGCAGCTTCATGCCCGCCTGGCGCAGGTGCGCGCGTGCGATATCCTCCGGAACGCCGTCCATCTCGAAGAGCACGCGGCCCGGGCGCACCTGGAAGACGTACTTCTTCGGATCGCCCTTACCGCTACCCATGCCAACCTCTGCCGGCTTCGCGGTCACCGGGCGGTCCGGGAAGATGCGGATCCAGAGCTTGCCGGTCTTCGACGTCGCCCGGGTGAGCACTTTGCGAGCCGCTTCGATCTGGTTGCTTGTGACGCGAGCGGGCGTAGTCGCCTTCAACCCGAAAGAGCCGAACACGACGTCCGTGCCGCGCGTATCAGGGCGATTGAGACGCTTCTCGGAGAGGCGCTGCGTCTGCCACTTGCGATGTTTTACTTTTTTGGGAAACAACATACGAAAATATATTAGCCGCGCAACGCCGCTGTCTCCGGCATACGGACGGACGTCTTCTTATCCTGGTACACGTTGCCGCGGAAGATCCACACTTTGATGCCGATGACGCCGTACGGGAGGTGTGCTTTCTCGTGCGCGAAATCGATGTCGGCGCGGAACGTCTGAAGCGGGATGCGTCCCTTCTTGAGCTCCTCCTTGCGGCTCATCTCAGCGCCGCCGAGACGGCCGGAGACCGCGATGCGCACACCCTCGACCTCACGGGCGGCGATGACCTTCTCGATGGTCTGCTTCAAGACGCGGCGGAACGGCATACGCTTCTCGAGCCCCTCAGCGACCATGTACGCGACGACGGCAGCATCGGTCTCCGGCTGGCGGATCTCGTTGATGTCGAGCTTGAGCGTGCGGCGATCTGCCGGTGCTACCTTGCGAACAACGGCTGCGATTTCTGAGCGCAGCTTCGCCGCGTTCTCGCCCGAGCGGCCGATGACGAGGCCCGGGCGGGCCGTAGAGAGGATGACGCGCAGCTCAGCAGCAGAGCGCTCGATCTCGATGCCGCTCGTGAATGTGCCACGCAGCTTCTTGGTGAGGAAACGGCGGATGGTCTCGTCGACTTTGACGTTCTCGCGGTAGGTCTTGGCGTCGCCGGCGAACCAGCGGCTTTTCCAGTCGCGGATGATGCCGAGGCGGTGTGCGTAAGGATGTACGGTGTGTGTCATACGTAAATTATGCGAGCGTCACGATAACGCGGCTGCGGCGGCGGCGGATAGGCGCAGCGCGGCCAAAGGCGCGCGGGCGGTACTTCTTCATCATGCCGGCGCTCTCGACGATGATGTTCTTCACCGTCATCTCGTCCGGATTCTTGCCTTGGACCTTCGCGTTTGCAGCGGCACTCTTGATCACCTTCGCGACCGGGTCGGCGGCGCGGCGCGGGAGGAACTCGAGCGCGACGAGCGCCGCCTTGACCGACTTGCCCTTCACGAGGTCCGTGACGAGACGGACTTTGCGCGGGGTCTGGTTATGGGTCTTGAGGGTCGCGTTGGCCATATGTTATTTCTTTTTCGCCGGCGCGGGCGATGCCTTCGCAGCCTTCGCAGAAGCTATCTCGGCCTGCTGGCGCTTCTGCTCGATCTCCTTCTGCATCTTGCCGCCGTGACGGACGAACTTCTTGGTCGGCGAGAACTCGCCCATGCGGTGCCCGACCATCTCCTCGGAGACGGTGAACTCGATGTGCGACTTGCCGTTATGGACGCCGAAGGTGAAACCGACCATCTCCGGGCTGATTTGGCTGCGGCGGGCCCACGTCTTAATCACGCCGGCGGTTGCCGGTTTCTTGTCGAGGACTTTCTTCAGGAGCTTAGCGTCCACGAAGGGCCCCTTCTTGAGTGAGCGTGACATGAAAAGTAATGAAAAGCCCGCGCAGCGGGATACTGCCAAGATACAGGAAGCTATTCTCAAAGTCAACTTGTACCGTCCCGAAACGCCCTCATAAATCCTACGCTATTCCAGAACGTTGACAGATTATTTATCCGTGATGAAGTGGCAGCCCCGCGGAATAAGAAGATGCCGCCGGCGGACCGGCGGCGATCAATCCGCTAGAAATAGCGGATCAGAAAGGAATACTGTCGGATTCCTCCTCGTATTGAACCTCCTCGTGCAATCGTACGACGAACCCGGCTTCCGCTTCGCCGGCGAATTCAAGGAGCTCTTGCCAGATCGGTGCAGAACTTGAGACCATCGTCTTACGACAATATTCGGCGACATTCCTGATTTCGCTTGAGTCGGGCCGCCGGTAGTAACAGAGCCGTAAGAGGCTCACGAGCGCGCGAAGTTCTCCGTGGCGGACGAAATGCTTCCGGATCCGTTCACACATCTCCGTCGAGACATGCGTCGCGAGTGCCGAGAGGAGCTGCGTATAGAAGATTCCGGGGAAATGCTGGAGGACCCTCTCCAGCGGGAAGTCGGCCACACGATCCCATTCTGCCGCAGGTGCCCCGATGATCTCGAGCGCCTCAGCAAGGAACATGAGCGGCTTTGTTCCGGCAACATCAGACGGATCCGCTTCCCTCGCCCTCCTCGCCTTGAGCAAGAAATGAGAAACGAGTTCTTGAATCCTGTCGCGAGGTGATACTTCTGTCTTGTCCATGATGCCTCCCTTGTGTTTCCTGGTTGTCGAAACAGAAAATGCCCTGGGCGCTGCCACCATCCGCCAAGCACTCTAGCACAATCTTCTCAAGCATAAACATCTGCTACACTGCCTGCATATATGACAAAAAACCTGCTTATCGGGAGTATCGCTGCGCTCGTCATCCTCGGCAGCATCATGTTCTACGCTGCAACAAAACCTCTTCCGGCCGCTGTCCCGGCTATGACCCTCCCAGAGAACGGCTACAGCGAACATGCTCCCTACTACGATATCGCCGCCAACTACGCTACCAGCACCCCTCTCCTGACTGAAGTCGGCCCTGCGGCAAACGCTGCGGCAGTGGCGCTCATGGAGAAATTCATCGGCAACACCATCTCGCAATTCAAGACCGATGGCAATTTCGCAAACCTCACCGCAAGCGACATCAGCACGATGGGCTTGAGTCAGGGGCGCAAGGAAACCCTCCAGATCACGTATCTCATCGCTTCCTCGCCGCACACCGTCTCCTACATCTATACGACCTATACGGACACGCTCGGCGCGCACGGCAATATGTTCTTCCGCACTTTCACGTTCGATACGACGACCGGCGCCGCGCTCTCCCTCGCCGATCTCTTCGCGCCCGGCACCGAGTATCTCGGCACGCTCTCCGGACTCGCCCGTGCGAAGCTCCCGGGAGTCATCGGCGGCACCGTCGACACCGGCATGATTGCGAACGGCACGACGCCCGAGGACAAGCATTTCTCCAACTTCTTCTTCGACAACAAGGATTTCGTCATCCTCTTCGATCCGTATGCAGTCGCCCCCTACTCTGCCGGCCCGCAAACGCTCCGTATCCCCGTCGCTCAGCTCGCAGATATCCTGAAGCCCGAATACCGGTAACCGCAATGCAAAAGCCCCGCACTTCGTGCGGGGCTTTTGCATTGCGAAATTAACCCTTGCGCTTCTTCCCGACTTTGCGGCGGGACACGATGAAGACGTTTGAGTACTTCTTCGGGGTGCGGGTCTTCTGACCCTTGCCGGACGGTTTGCCCCACTTGGTCTTCGCCCGGCGCAGACCGCGGCCCTGACGGCCTTCGCCGCCGCCGTGCGGGTGATCCACCGGGTTCATCGCGGTGCCGCGGACAGTCGGGCGGATGCCGAGCCAACGGGAGCGGCCTGCCTTACCGATAGAGACGAGGTTGTACTCTTCGTTACCGACGGCGCCGATGGAAGCCCAGGCGAGATCGGATACCTTGCGGACTTCGGTCGACGGGAGCTTGATCTGCGCATAGCCGGCATCGTGCGCGACCACTTCAGCATAGGTGCCGGCAGATCGCACGAGAGAGGCGCCGGTGCCCGGAGCGATCTCGATGTTATAGACCGCGGTGCCGACCGGAATCTTCCCGAGCGGGAGGCGGTTGCCCGCCGTGAGCGGCGCGTCCTCGGCGACGATGAACGTGCTGCCGACCGCGACTTCCTTCGGGAGGACGACATAGCGGCGCTCGCCGTCCCGGTAGAGCGCGAGGCCGATGAAGGCGCTCCTAAACGGATCGTATTCGACGGTCTCGATCACGGCCGGGATGTTCTTCTTGTCGTACGAGAAATCGACATCGCGCAGACGGCGCTTGTGACCGCCGCCCTGGTGACGCATCGTGATGCGGCCGGCCGCGTTGCGGCCGCCGCGGCGCTTCTTCGCGCTGAGGAGCGGCTTGTACGGCTCGTCGCCGGAGAGGAGCTCCTTGTACGGGAGGGTCGTCATCGAGCGGCGGCTGTCGGTTGTGGGTTTGTAAGTCTTCATACGGAAATGATTATGCGAACTGGATGCTGTCGCCCTGGTTCAGGTAGACGTAGGCCTTCGTGCGCGCAGCGCGCGTGCCCATGCCGCGGCGCGAGCGCATCGCCTTCTGCTTCGCGGGGAGGTTCACGATGCGGATGGCCTTCGGGGTGACGTTGTAGATCTCCTTGATGGCACCCGCGATCTCGGGCTTCGTCGCTTCCGGGCGGACGGCGAACGCATACACGCTCTTCTCGGTCCCGAGGAGCGCCTTCTCGGAGAACCACGGAGCGCGGATGACGTCATGCGCCTTGCCGTGCAGGGATACGGTCGAGTGTGCGCGGCGCTTCGCCGCTACCTTCTCCTTCTTTTCTTTCTTTTTGTCGCCGAAGATTGCCATACGGATTATTTGGAATTAGTTCGAGCAAGGAGCGCGGCGAACGACTCTTCCGGCTTCTCGATGATGAGATACTTGCTCGTCATCACGTTGAGCGGATTGAGGTTGCGCACTTCCTCCGTCATCAGGCTGCCGAAGTTGCTGAAGCTCTTGATCGCGTTCTTGTCGTACGCAGCGAGCGCGAGGAGCGCGGCGTTCTTCTTCTTGGACGCGAGCGTCGCTGCGCCGGAGGCCTCGGCGAGTTTCGCGAGGGCCGTTTTCGCGAGGGCCGTTTTCGGCTCGGCGAAGGCGAACTTGTCGACGAGGATGATCTCGCCGTCCTTCGCCTTCTTCGAGAGGACCGAGATGAGGGCGCCGAGGCGCATCTTCTTGTTGATCTTCTCGCTGTAATCGCGCTCATTGCGCGGACCGAAGGTCACGCCGCCGTGGCGCCAGATCGGCGAACGGGTCGAGCTGTGGCGCGCCTGGCCGGTACCCTTCTGCTTCCAGGGCTTCTTGCCGCCGCCCGAGACTTCGGCGCGGTCCTTGGTGTGAGCGCGATTCTGGCGGAGGTTCGCCTGCATCGCGGTCGTGACCTGGTGCACGAGGTCGGCCTTCCACGGCGCGCTGAAGAGCGCCTCCGGAAGCGTCGTCGTCCCGACTTTCGAGCCGTCCATCGAGAAAATCGGCATCTCGATCGGTGCGGCTGCGGTCTTCTTCGTCGTTTTCTTTTCGGTAGTCATAGTATGGAAATTATGCCGACACGACTTCGAGGAGCGTGCCGCGGCGGCCCGGGACCGCGCCCGAGATGATCATCTGGCCGGATGCCTTGTCGACTGCAAGGACTTTCAGGTTCGTGACCGTCACGCGGTCCGTACCCATGCGGCCGGCCATCTTCTTCCCCTTCACGACGCGGCCGCCGGCGCGGCCGCCGGAGCCGCCGATGGAGCCCGGAGCGCGCTCGGTGTGCTTCTGGCCGTGAGAACGCGGGCCGCCGTGGAAACCGTGGCGCTTCACGACGCCGGCGAAGCCCTTGCCTTTCGAGAGGCCCGAGACCTGGACCGTATCGCCGACGGCGAACGTCGAAGCATCGACGGATGCGCCGACCTCGAGGCCGTCGGCATCGCGGAACTCGCGGATAGCCTCGTAGCCTCTACCCTTGGTGTGGCCGAGGACGGCCTTGCTGATGTTCTTCGTCTTGCGCGTGCCCATGCCCACCTGGACGGCCGTGTAGGCGTCGGCGCCGGAGGCCGACTTGACCTGCGTCACGGTGACCGGCTGCACATTGAGCACGGTCCCCGCATAGGCGCGACCGTCATCCGCGAAGACGCGGACCATGTTTTCTTTCGTTGCGAGGATGAATTTCATTGTGTTTTAAAGCAAAACGCGCGACAGCAAATCGCGTCGCGCGAATTGCCATAGGTCCAGCCCCAGTTTTGGGGCAACTCCAAAACTGGAGCTGGACGTAGCTTTAGAGGCACTCTACACGACTCCACCAAAAGATGCAAATAGTTCGAGCCGGATGTCTTTCGACACCCGGCCCTAGATCCTATCGCAAGTAGTGCTCAGGGAACTTCGAGTTCGCCTGCTCTGCC
The DNA here is from genome assembly GCA_021813965.1 of bacterium. GTDB lineage: Bacteria > Patescibacteriota > Minisyncoccia > Phycocordibacterales > Phycocordibacteraceae > C7867-001. The sequence continues at coordinate 18,745 of JAKAJB010000004.1, forward strand.
CAAAGCTTCGGTGGGCACGAAAAGTCGCGGATGAAACTCGCCGCGCGAAAGTCCGTGAACTTGAGAACCTTAGCTATTGGTCTGGGTTTAGGAATAATCCCTTAGGGTGTGCGGCCGCACATCCGTTCAGATCTGTAATAAGAGTACCAAACCTTACTTAATCCGCAAGCAGTGCGCCCAGAAAACGCACGACCGTCCTTGCGGGCGGTTGTGCGTTAAAGCAGCCGGCGAAATTCTTCAGAGGAGATATTGAGATCGCGCAAGATGCCGGAGAGCGTCCCCTTCTTGATATCGCCGCGATGACGCGAGACGAGCGTGCGCCTGCCGTCCGGGTGAGAGAAAACGAGGTGCGCCGAGCCGTGCTCGGCATGTTCGGTGAATCCAAGCTTCTTGAGGACGCGAATGAGCTTTGATGCGGTGACACGTGGCGCCCTAGGCATGAGCGAGCGCTGCTCCGACTCCCTTCGGCGCAGAGAAAGTCTCGAACAATTCGAACCCGGAATCCGTCGGGACCTTCTCGCCGTCAGCGACTAGGCTGCGCAGATACGCATCAATCGCATCGCGCACCATGGCGCGCGCCTCATCGATCGTCTTGCCCCAGGTGTGGCAGCCCGGAAGCGCAGGGACCGAGGCGTGATACCCTCCCTCATCTTCTTCGAGAATGATGCGATAGGTGTAGGTCATTGTGACCGCAGTATACCACATAAACGCACAACCGCCCTTGCGGGCGGTTGTGCGTTTTTATCTTGGCGATCGGTTAGACCATCTTCACATCGATGGTCACTCCCGTGGGAAGGTTGAGGTTCGTGAGGGCCTCGATCACCTTCGGCGACGGATTCATGATGTCGATGAGGCGCTTATGGATGCGCATCTCGAACTGCTCCCGAGCGTCCTTGTGGACGAAGCTCGAACGGTTCACCGTCCAGCGCTTGATCTCGGTCGGGAGCGGCACGGGGCCGACCACGACCGCATCGAAGCGGGCTGCGGTATCCATGATCTGCTTCACCGAGAGATCGAGAATCTTGTGCTCATAGGCACGCACGCGGATCCGGAGCTTGTGCTCCACCGGAGCGGCCGTAGCCGCCTTCTTCGAAACACGCTTCGCTTTTGGCTTTGTCTCCGTGGTCGGTTCCATATGAGTATCGATTCGCTCCGGCTTACGCCGTAATCTTCGTGACGACGCCTGCGCCGACGGTCTTGCCGCCTTCGCGGATGGCGAAGCGCTGCTGCTCTTCAAGAGCGACCGGGGCGGTGAGCTTCACCTTGAAGGTGACGGTATCGCCCGGCATGACCATCTCCTTGCCCTCCGGAAGGGTCACCTCGCCGGTGACGTCCGTGGTGCGGATGTAGAACTGCGGCTTGTAGCCCGAGAAGAACGGCGTGTGGCGGCCGCCTTCATCCTTGGAGAGGATGTAGACCTCGGCATCGAAGTCGGTGTGCGGCGTGACCGAACCAGTCTTCGCGAGGACCTGGCCGCGATGCACGTCTTCCTTCTTGGTGCCGCGGAGGAGGATGCCGGCGTTATCGCCCGCCTGTCCTTCCTGAAGCTGCTTGTTGAACATCTCGATGCCGGTGACGGTCGTCTTGGTGGTCGGCTTCACGCCGACGATCTCGACTTCCTCGCCGACCTTGATCACGCCGCGCTCGATGCGGCCGGTGACCACGGTGCCGCGACCTTCGATCGAGAAAATGTCCTCGATCGGCATGAGGAACGGCTTGTTAGTCTCGCGCTCCGGCATGTCGAAGTAGGAGTCCATCGTATCGACGAGACTCTTCACCTTCTGCGCCCATTCGTCGTTCACATCCTTCGCCTCGAGAGCCTTGAGGCCCGAGCCGCGGATGATCGGCGTCGCGGCGCCGTCGTAGCCCTGCTTGGTAAGGAGCTCGCGGATCTCCTCTTCGACGAGGTCGATGAGGTCTGCCTCCGCGACCATGTCCACCTTGTTGAGGAAGACGATGAGCTTCTTGAGGCCCACCTGCTTCGCGAGGAGGATGTGCTCGCGGGTCTGCGGCATCACGCCGTCAGTCGCGGCGACCACGAGGACGGCGCCATCCATCTGGGCGGCGCCCGTGATCATGTTCTTGATGTAGTCAGCGTGACCCGGAGCGTCGATGTGCGCGTAGTGACGGTTCGGGGTCTCGTATTCCGAGTGGTGGAGCGCGATGGTGATACCGCGCGCCTTCTCTTCCGGAGCTGAGTCGATGTTGTCGACGCCTTCGACGCGAGCGGCATAGCCCTCGCTCGTAAGCATGGAGAGGACGTTAAGAATGCCGGCGGTAAGGGTCGTCTTGCCGTGGTCAACGTGGCCGATGGTGCCTACGTTCATGTGCGGCTTGCTGCGAGAGAATTCTGCCATAATGAATCGGTTAATTGTTGTTAAATCACGAATTAAATCCGACGTGAGTCGGAAAAGCCCTCGGCCCGCCAACTCACAATAAGCAGACAAGCCAAAGAGCGACGCCAAGATGCGTTAGGTAGACTATACGAGAGGCTAGGGAGAAATGCAACCCGCTTACACCAGGAGATTCAGAGAGGTTCGGGAGAATCTTTGGTATTCGAGAAGGCCGCCCGAGAATACGGGTAGAGTGTTCCTAAAATATCGACCCGGGTTGACGGGACGGGACCATAAATATTAGGCACTTGTTGCCCACGACGGAAAAGAATGTTGAGTCCGAAGAAGAAATTCACAATCGGGATTAAATTCAGCAGAGACCACCAACCACTCCATCCGATATCATGACAACGACGAACCATCAGAGAAAACAAGATGAGAATCATCATTGCCCAGATCAGTCCCGCGACAAAAGCCACTGTTGTCACCCCTAGCATGAAAACCGATGTTTTGAGAATGGCCCAGGCCGAGAGGCTGGCAGTTAGCCCCGAAAGAAAATAGTTCAATCGCGTAATGCGCCCTACAAAAAACGTTTCTCGATAAAATTCTGTAATGACCTCATGTATCGGGATAGTAGCACGACGGCCGCCCATATGGGCGGCCGTCGTCGTTCATTGCAAGGTTAAACCTTGTTCCAAACGGTGGCTTATTTGCGGCTCGCGATGATGTCCGCTGCGACATTGCTCGGCACCACATCGTAATGATCGAACTCCATGGTCATGTTGCCGCGGCCTTCGGTCATCGAGCGGAGGGTGGTCGTGTAGCCGAACATCTCCGAGAGCGGCACGAGCGCGTGGACGGCCTTGTTCATGCCGCGGTCCTCCATGCCCTCGATCTGGCCGCGCTTCCCTGAGAGGGAGCCGGTGATATCGCCCATGAACTGGTCCGGCATGACCACCTCGACGCGCATGATCGGTTCGAGGATGACCGCCTTCGCCTTCTGCGCCGCTTCCTGAAACGCCATCGACGCGGCGATCTTGTACGCGATTTCCGAGGAGTCGACGTCGTGATACGAGCCGTCGTAGAGGTCGATAGACACGTCGACCATCGGGAATCCGGCGAGGACGCCGCGGCTCATCGCCTCGCGCATACCCTTCTCCACCGGGCCGATGAATTCCTGCGGGATAGCGCCTCCCTTGATGTTGTTGATGAACTCGAAGTGCTCCTCGCGGGTCACGTTCTTCGCGACCTTCGCTTCCGGATCGACCGGCTCCATCTTCTTCATGCGGATCTTCACGTGGCCGTACTGGCCCTTACCGCCGGTCTGCTTGATGTACTTCCCTTCCGCCTCAGCAGAGCCGAGGATGGTCTCGCGGTACGCCACCTGCGGCTTCCCTACGTCGGCGACGACGTTGAATTCGCGCTTCATGCGGTCCACGAGGATCTCGAGGTGCAGTTCGCCCATGCCCGAGATGATGGTCTCGTTCGTCTCCTCATCGGTCTTGATGCGGAACGTCGGGTCCTCATCCGAGAGTTTGCGCAGCGCGATGCCCATCTTCTCCTGGTCGGCCTTGGTCTTCGGCTCGATGCGCAGCGACACAACCGGCTCGGGGAACTTGATCTCTTCGAGGATGATCGGGGCGTCTTCGGCGCAGAGCGTGTGCGAGGTCTTCGTATCCTTGAGGCCCACTGCCGCGGCGATTTCGCCGGTGAACACTTTCTCCACTTCCTCGCGCTTGTCGGCCTGGAGGCGGACGATGCGGCCGACGCGCTCTTTCGAGCCGGTCGTCGAGTTGTACACGTACGAACCCGCGGTGAGCGTGCCGGAATACACGCGGAAGAAGGTCAGGGCGCCCACGAACGGATCGGTCTGAAGCTTGAAGGCGAGCGCGCAGAACGGCTCATCGTCATTTGCATGGCGCTCCACCGGCTCGCCGGTCTTCGGGTTCGTGCCGGTCACCGGGGGAAGGTCAAGCGGCGACGGGAGGTAGTCGACGACCGCGTCGAGCACGAGCTGCACGCCCTTGTTCTTGAGCGCGCTGCCGCAATACACCGGGAAGATCTCGTTATTGATGACCGCCTTGCGGAGGATCTTGTTCAATTCCTCGAGCGAAGGCTCCTTGCCCTCGAGGTAGGCGCTCATGGCGGCATCATCCTGCTCGACGATGCGCTCGATAAGGGCGGCGCGGTGCTTCTTCGCGTCCTCAAGGAGGTTCGCCGGGATCTCGACTTCGGTCACTTCTTCGCCCATGTTGCCGGAGAAGGTATAGGCCTTCATCTTGAGCAGGTCCACGGCACCCTCGTGCGCGGCCTCCTCGCCCATCGGAATCTGCATGCGGATAGCCTTCGGCGAGAGGCGATCGAGGATGCTCGCGTAGGAACGCTCGAAGGAAGCGCCGGTGCGATCGAGCTTGTTGATGAAACAGACGCGCGGCACGTTCGCCTCGTCGGCATAGCGCCAGTTCGTCTCGGACTGCGGCTCCACGCCCGCGACGCCGTCGAAGACGACGATTGCGCCGTCGAGGACGCGCATCGAGCGCTTCACCTCGGCGGTGAAGTCGATGTGTCCCGGGGTGTCGATGATATTGAAACGGGACTTCTTCGTGATGTCTTTCTTGTCCTTCTCGGCCGTCTTCGTCCAGAAACAGGTGATGGCGGCCGAGGTGATGGTGATGCCGCGTTCGCGCTCCTGCTCCATCCAGTCGGTCGTAGTCTCGCCTTCGTGCACTTCGCCGATCTTGTGCTGGCTGCCCGTGTAGAACAGCACGCGCTCAGACGTGGTCGTCTTGCCGGCATCGATGTGAGCGATGATACCGAAGTTGCGCACCTTCTCGAGCGGATAGTCGCGATTCATAAGAGGATAAATAAAAAATAAGGCGCCGAGGCGTTCTCCACACAATAGCGGAAATCGGGTAAATTGCAAAGAGCGACACGGCACAGTAATATCGAGACAGATTCAATCCTAGGGAGTGACATCATGAGTAGCCCGGACCGCTCTTACGAACAACTCAACGAGATAAGAAGGCAGTACCCTTCAGTGAAGGATTTCCTTGATGTCGGCGACTACTATCTTGAACAAATCGAAGGCGCTCATGTCGACCCGGTCCATTGGCCGACAGAAGTTCTTGTTCGAGCTGTCGATGTACTGGAAGTGATGATTTATATACACCCAGACGGGACGAAACGCCCGATATCGATTGACCAAAGCGATGAAATCATCGATCCAAGAGATCGGATCGGTCTTGCTCTTTATCAGGTGAAAGTTATCTTGTTTGGAAAAATCGGCCTACGCACCGGCTAGTCTTCCTTCCATAAACACAAAGCCCGCTATTCCTAGCGGGCTTCTGATTTAAAAATCCTTTTTGTGTTCACCACGCGAAGTGGGCGAAGGCCTTGTTGGCATCGGCCATGCGATGCATCTCGTCGCGCTTCTTGATGGCGTCCCCTTCGTTCTGTGCGGCGAGGAGGAATTCTGCCGCGAGCTTCTCGGCCATCGGCTTCCCCTTCTTGTTGCGGGCGGCGTTGATGATCCAGCGGAACGAGAGCGCGAGACGGCGGTTCTGCGGGACTTCGCGCGGGACCTGATAGTTCGCACCGCCGACGCGGCGAGAGCGTACTTCCATGAGCGGCGAGGCGTTGCGGAGCGCAGACTCGAATGTCTCGAGCGCATTCCCTCCGTCAGCCTCAATCTTGGCGAACGCACCGTATACGACGGCACGAGCAGTGTCTTTCTTCCCGTCCCACATGACGGCATTGATGAAACGGGTGAGCGTCTCCGAACCGTACTTGAGGTCCGGTCGCCAGGTTCGCTGTTTCTTGAGAGGTCGGCGCATAGGAAATTATTATTTAGGACGCTTCGCGCCGTAGCGGGAGCGAGAGCGGCGGCGCTTGTCGAGACCGGCGGTATCGAGCTTGCCGCGGACGATGGTGTACTGGACGCCGATGTCCTTCACGCGGCCGCCGCGGAGCATCACCACGGAGTGCTCCTGCAGGTTGTGTCCCTCGCCCGGGATGTAGGCGGTGACTTCCATGCCGTTGGTGAGGCGGACGCGGGCGATCTTACGGATAGCGGAGTTCGGTTTGCGCGGGGTTTTCGTGGTCACCTTGGTGCAGACGCCGCGCTTGAACGGCGACGCATAGAACGTCGGACGGTTCTTGAGCGCGTTGAAGCCGCGAGCAAGCGCCGGCTTGCTCGTCTTCGACGACTTGGTCTTGCGTCCTTTCTTGGACAGCTGGTTGATGGTGGACATTTAGTTAGAAAACCCGCGAACGCGGGATACAGGCACTATATAGAAAGGCGCGAGATTATGCAACTGCGCGGTCTTTACATCTCATTCAGAGGCTCGTCGATCGGCTCGCGGTAAGGATCGGCGGCGTAGGACGTCACCGGCGCGGACGCGGCCGGTTTGGGCGGTACCGGTTGCATAGAGGGTCTTGGTGCCGGGGCCGGCGCGGGCGGGGGCACAGGGATATCGCGTGTCATTCCCTGAGGGAACGAAGCGGCACCCGTCATCGCCCCCGGAAGATTCGCCGGGGCACCCTCGCCGAACACCGCGGTCGGGCGAACGGGGGCGGGCGGCGGCAGCGGCGCTGGGGCCGCTAGTTTGTTTATTTCGATATGCGGCTCTTCGTGATCTTCGAGCAGAGTGCGGCTCTCGACAGGCGCAGGCGGCGGCAGGATGGAACGCACGACATCGCCGAGCGTCCCGCCGGACCGTGCCGCGCGCGGCATCGCCGCTTTCGGCGGGAGCGGCGCCACATGCGGCGGGAGAGGCCGCTGCGGCAGTTGCGGCCGCACCGGTGCGGGAATCTTGTTCTCCAGGGTGAAATGGCTCGCCGGTTGCGATGACACGACCGGCCTCGCGGACTGCGGCGCTTCCTTCATCCCGCCCTGCTCCTCTGCTTCCCGAAGCGGCACGAAGATCTGCTCATTCACATCCTGCGCGATGGCGCTGATGGTCTTCTGATCAAGCTTCGCCTCGTCAGCGAGCGCCTGCGTGAACTCGGTCGGATCCTCGATGCCCATGAGGAGCAGCGCGAGCTCGCGCTCAAGCACGCCACCCTGATCGATACGGAGGTTATACTTCGCCATCAAGCTCTTCGCGACGATGGTGTACTTCTCCTGTACGACGTAGTCATGCACGACCGGCGGCAAGGTGCGCATCACCTGTTGGATGCTTTCCTCGAGTGTCGGTTCTTGGTGGTTGTCATTCATACGCAATGATCATCAATGGTGGCCGCCAGCTGGCGCAGGAGTCGCGGCGGGAGCGGCGCTATCGGAATCCTTTTTCGGAGTAGCATTCGCCGCTTGTTCCGCTTCTTTCTTGCCGGACGCTTTGATCAGCTTGATGAGTTTCTCTTCTTCTGTCTCTTTCTTGTTCGCCTCCTTGATAATCTTTCGAGCCGCTTGCGTCCCGCCGGGACCGTACATACCGAGGTTCACCGCCCACATGATCGGGTTCTCAGAAACCTTCGTACTGATCTTTCCTGCATATGACTCCTTGGCTTCCTTCTTCTCCTTCGTCATCCGGTCCCCCGGAGCCTTCTCCGCGGCGGTCTTCTCCTTTTCAGCGGCAGTGAGCGCGGTGTCGGCCGCAGCAAGCTTGGATGTCGCCGCCGCGAGGTCTTCTTGGCCCGTTGCGA
>JAKAJB010000037.1 GCA_021813965.1 bacterium
TCGCGCGCGTCACGACCATCTTCTTCGACAAGACCGGCACGCTCACGCTCGGCACGCCGGAGCTCGTCGGTATCACGCTTCTTTCGCCGGGCACGACCGAAGAGCAGGCGCTCTCGCTCGCCGCGGCGCTCGAATTCCATTCCATACATCCGCTTGCCCGCGCCGTCGTCGCCGCGGCACACGCCAAGAACTTCTCCCCTGCCCCGGCGCAGGACGTGAGCGAAGTCATCGGCAAAGGCATCGCCGGCACGGTCGGCGAACGCTACGTCACCATGGAACAGGCCCCCGCCGAATACCGCCGGGAAGGCGGCATCTCGCTCCTCCTGAGCGAAGACGGCATGCCTGTGGCGGTCTTCCATTTCGCCGATGTGCTGAAAGACAATGCGAAGAGACTCCTCACCGACCTCGCGCAGGAAGGATTCAAGGTCGCCGTCTTGACCGGCGACCGCGCCGAGCACGCGGAGGCCATCTTCGCCGGGCTCGCGCTCGACATCTGCGCCGACTGCACGCCCGAGGAGAAATACCGCATCGTCGAGGAGGCGCGCGCGAAGGGCGAAGTGGTCGCGATGGTGGGCGACGGCCTGAATGACGCTCCGGCGCTCGCGAAAGCCGACGTCGGCATCGTATTCTCCGGTACCGAGAACAGCGCCTCGATCGACGCGGCCGACATCGCGATCCTCGGTCATGACGTCGTGCTCATCCGCGAGCTCTTCGACCTCGCGCACCGCTCGGTGCGCATCGCGAGCCAGAGCGTGTACACCGGCATCGGCCTCTCGACCATCGGCATGCTCATCGCCGCCGCCGGATTCATCGTGCCGGTCGAAGGGGCGCTCATCCAGGAAGGCATCGATGTCGCCGTCATCGTGAACGCGCTCCGCGCGGCGTTGCGCCCGCGCGAGTGAAGTATAGAAAACGGCCGCGCAAGCGCGGCCGATGACTGAAGCGTGTCGGGACGGTTACATTATGACGCGCCCTGAGAGCTCCTCGTGAGAGAGTTCCCTTATGTAGAGCTGGTGATACAGGTCGCTGTTGTCGGGAGCCAATACGATGACGACCGTGTTCCCTTCCCTGTCTTTGAATTGGCCAAGCGTCCCTTCCTCCCGGTGGCGGCTGATGAATCGTTGTGCGCCAGCGACACCGGCCCCGCCGCTCGGGCCCGGACGAATCGGCAGCACATCCCAGAGGCGTCGACTCCACAGGAAGGACTCGTGACCCCCGATCTCTTCGAAGTCAGAACGGGCAAATACATCTCTCCAACCAGTGTAAACATCGCGTTCGATGCGCGCGAATGTCCGTACCGCTGGGACTTCTTCACCCGGAGCGCACACGACCGGGACAACTTTCGTCCCGAGTCCGCGTTCCTTCGCATACCGTTCGACTCCGAGACAGGTCCCGACTGTGCCGGTGGCAGCGAAGAAGAGTGCCGCTTTGGCCTGTCCGAATACCTGCGGAGCGAGGTACAGGTAATGACTCTCCGCATTCCAGCTCCCGCGGTACTGATCCAGGTTGTGCCATCCTTCCTGCGACCCGAGACGACGGGCGCACTCGACAGTCGTCTCCTTCTTATCATAGTGAAGACGGATTTCGGCGTGACCGAGCGCCCGGATCGCGGCGATCTTGTCCTCGGGCATGTCACCCGGCATGATCAGTACTAGCTGAATGCCGAGCGAATTGCAGAGGTCGTCCAAACCGCGCGCGGTATTACCGCTCGACGCTTCGACGAGGATCGTCTCTTTGGTGACCAAGCCATCCCGGATCGCTTGATAGAGCCCGTGACGCGCCATGGAAGCCTTGTGAAAGGGCTTCCTGCCTTGAATGGTCGCCACCTTCACGATCACCTTGTCGCCAAAGGATGGTCGAGTGAACGAGTCTGGAAGCTGATACACCACGACGAACGGGTCGTCTGGATCAGTCAGGTCCCAGATGGGATTGCGTAGCAAAGGATTCATAGCGGTTCTCCTTGGGAAAGTAAGCGCCCCTCTCACTGCAAAGGGCTTCTATCCCGAGCATACGCCGCCGACTAGCCTTTGCAAGCCGCGCATCGCACCTCTGCCAGCAGGATTCTCATCACCGCCGATGAACGGGAAAGATACGCACAGGCCGCCCGATTTCAAGCACACCGAGAAGGCGGTCGGTGGTATCGTAGAGATGAACACCCCATGAACATTCCTTTCCTCGTGAATATGCTCGCGTTCGTTTTCTCTTTGTTCGTCGTCGGAGCGATTCTCGGGGCCGCCTTCTCGCGCACGGAGGTCGGAAGCCGGGTCATCGCGCAAGCGCGGCAGAAGCTCCGCGTACTCATGTTCGGCTGGGAATTCCCGCCCTTCAACAGCGGCGGCCTCGGCGTCGCCTGCCTCGGCCTCACCCGTTCGCTCGCGAACAAGGACCTCGACCTCGTCTTCGTGATGCCGAAGCGCCTGCCGGGTCCGGTACCGTTCGCGAAGATAGTTTCGGCGCAGATAGATCAGACTCAGACGGAAGACGGACGCACGATAACGTACTCCGTCACCGATTACTCGATCAATTCGCCGGTCACGCCGTACGTCTCGAGCGAGGTGTATGCGAACAGCAAGGACGGACTCCGCTTCGAAGACGGTACGCCGGTATACGGCACCGACCTCGTGAGCGAAGCTCGGCGCTACGCGAAACTCGGCGGCGCGATCGCCAAGCGCGAACCGCATGACCTCATCTACGCGCACGATTGGCTCTCTTTCGGAGCCGGGAAAGAAGCGAAGCGCATCTCCCGGAAACCGCTCATCGCGCACGTCCACTCGACCGAGTTCGACCGCACGGGCGGCGACGGGATCGATCAGCGCATCTACGACCTCGAACGCGCGGGGATGCACGCCGCCGATCGTGTCGTCGCCGTGTCGGGCAGGACGAAGCAGGCGGTCGTCGATCGGTACGCCATACCCGAAGAGAAGGTGCGTGTCGTGTGGAACGGCATCGACAAGACGACCGCTCCCGCCCCCGATCCGGCGTCACCGAAGCGCTTATCTTCGCTTAAGAAGGCCGGCTACAAGCTTGTGCTCTTTTTGGGACGCATCACCATACAGAAAGGCCCCGACTATTTCATACGCGCCGCGCGGCGAGTCGTCGATCGCGACAAGAACGTCCTCTTCATCCTCGCCGGTTCAGGCGACATGGAACGGCAGATGATGCATCTCGCGGCCTCGCTCGGCATCGCGGACAAAGTCCTCTTCCCCGGTTTCTTGCGCGGGCACGACCAGCATGAAGCCTACGCGCTCGCCGACCTCTTCGTCATGCCGTCGGTCTCCGAGCCGTTCGGTCTCGCGGCGCTTGAGGCGATGCGCGTCGGCACGCCGGTCATCGTCTCGAAGCAGTCCGGCGTCGCGGAAGCGATCCCGAGCGCGCTCAAAGTCGATTTCTGGGATGTCGAAAAGATGGCCGACCTCATGCTCTCCGTGCTCGAGTCCCCCGCGCTCCGCGAGGAGCTTTCCCGGAAAGGCGTCGCGGAAGCGGCAGGCCTCACCTGGGATCGCTCGGCCGAAGAAATCCGCTCGCTCATAGACGGGCTCACCCTCCGCGCCGCCTGACACTATGGCTTCCATCTGCATCTATCTCCAGATACATCAGCCCTACCGGTTGAAACACTACCGCGTGTTCGACGTAGGGAACGACAGCGAGTATTTCAACGACGCCGGCGAAAGCGATCTGAACAATGGCCGCATCCTGCGCAAAGTCGCGGAGAAATCCTACCTCCCGACGGCGCTGCTGCTGCTCAGGATGCTCGAAGAACATCCGGGATTCCGCGTCTCCCTTTCCCTCTCCGGCATCGTGGTGAAGCAGCTCGAACGCGATGCGCCCGAAGTGCTTGAACTGTTCAAGCGCATGGTCGCGACCGGCCGCGTCGAGATACTCGGCGAGACGTACTACCACTCACTCGCCTTCTTCTATTCGCTTCCGGAATTCGAGCGACAGGTCGCCAAGCATCGCGAGCTTATCGCGCGCGTGTTCGGAGTGGAGCCGCGCGTCTTCCGCAACACCGAGCTCTCGTACCGGAATGATCTCGGCACCTGGGCCGACGCGCAAGGCTATGCCGGCGTCATCACCGAGGGGTGGGACGCGATACTCGGGTGGCGAAGCCCGAATTTCGTGTACCGTCCGAAAGGCGCTTCCCAAGCGCGGCTCCTTCTGAAGAATTATCGTTTCTCTGACGACATCGCTTTCCGCTTCTCTTCCCGCGCGTGGGGAGAATGGCCGCTCACGGTCGAGAAATTCGGGCAGTGGGTCGCCGCAGCCGAGGGCGATACGATAAATCTCTTCATGGATTTCGAGACCTTCGGCGAGCACCAGTGGAGGGAGACGGGGATCTTCGATTTCCTCGAGCACCTGCCGCGAGAATTGTCGAAAAACCCGCGCATAGATTTCAAGACCCCTTCCGAAGTGATCGCCGCGTACGAACCGAAAGACGAGGTGGACATACCGCACATCCTCACCTGGGCCGACACCGACCGCGATCTCACGGCGTGGGTCGGCAACGACCTGCAGCGGTCGGCGATAGAGAAGCTCTACGGGCTCGAAACCGGCGTACTCGCTTCAAGCGACACGAAGCTCGTCGAGGATTGGCGCCGTCTCCAGACTTCTGACCACTTCTATTATATGTGCACTAAATGGTCCGCTGACGGCGACGTGCACGCCTATTTCTCCCCCTACGCATCCCCCTACGAAGCCTTCACGAGCTACATGAGCGCGCTCGTAGACCTCGAGGTGCGGCTCCGGAGGGGGGAGGCGGTCTCGCCATAATCGTATGCGATCCCTCGTCCTCAGTAACGGTTCGCTCCTGGTCGCCCTCGACGCATACGGCGAGGTCCGCGACCTCTATTTCCCGCACGTCGGGCTCGAGAATCATGCCGGCGGCTACTTGCGTCATCGCGTCGGCGTCTTTTGCGACGGGAAGCTCTCGTGGCTCTCGGAAGATCCCCGCTGGGAGATACGCGTCGAGTGCGTCGAGGACTCGCTTGAGAGCACCATCACGGCGAAAAACTCAGACATCGAAGTCGCTCTCTCCTTCCGCGACATCGTCTACAACGAAAGCGCGATATTCCTCCGCCAAGTCACCGTGACGAACCTCGCCGCGCGCGAACGGGAGATCAAGCTCTATTTCGCGCATGAATTCCGCATCAGCCACGCTTCCGGCGGCGACACCGCGTACTTCGATCCGGCATCGGGAACCGTCATCCACTACAAGGGGCAGCGGGTCTTCCTTATGAACGGCGAATGCGACGGTGCGACCTTCTCGGACTACGCCATCGGCATCTCGCATTTCGAGGGTAAGGAAGGCAGCTACCGCGATGCCGAGGACGGCGCGCTGTCCAAGAATCCCATCGAGCATGGACATGTCGATTCGATCATCGGGTTCTACAACCGCTACGGCGCGGGGTCTGAGAAGCTCGTCCGCTATTGGCTCGCCGCAGGAGACTCTATCGACAAAGCGCTCGAACTCAATGCTTACGTCGTCCGGAAGAGCCCCGCGCACCTCCTCAAGACCGCAGGGAATTATTGGCGCGCATGGGTCGAACGGTATCCTTGGAATTTCTACCGCATGTCTCCCGAGACGATCTCTCTTTTCAAGAAATCGCTCATGTTCGTCCGCGCGCATGTGGACGACGGCGGCGGCATCATCGCCTCCGCCGATGCGGATGCGCTGCGCTACGGCGAAGACACGTATGCCTACGTATGGGCGCGCGACGCTTCCTACGCCGCGCTCGCGCTCGATCACGCCGGCGATTCGAACGTCGCCGAGCGCTTCTTCAATTTCTGTTACGACGTGATCGGCAAAGACGGTTATTTCATGCAC
>JAKAJB010000038.1 GCA_021813965.1 bacterium
GAAGCTGGTGGTGGTGGGAATGTCACGGGACGCGCAAGGTGCTCGATATGAGCAAGAAGGACTTCTACGATCCCAATGATTTCTTCAAGCCGATACGCGTTACGGGCGGGAGATACATCCTGCGCAAAGGTGGCTTCTACATCCTCACGACGAGAGAGCGCGTGATGGTTCCGCCATACCTCTCGGCAGAACTGCGCGCTATGGACCCGCGGTTCGGCGAATTCCGGGCACACGCTGCCGGATATGCCGATCCAGGGTGGGGCTATGGCACCGACGGTGAGGAATGCGGTCGTCCGATTACGCTCGAGGTCATTCCGCAAGAGGATATGCTCGTGCGCGACGGACAGACAGTCGCCCGCATCAGGTACGAGTACATGAAGGAAGTCCCCGAGACCGTGTACGATGCCGCAATGTCGAATTACACTGACCAGTGCACCGCTCGGCTCTCGAAGCATTTCAAGAATGCAGGCTCCTGAGTCGAAATTGTCCCCGCAGCGGCGCAGCCGCTGCGGGGATTCTCTTTTATGTATCTCCCGGTTCGTGTAGGATAGCACCGGGTCAACTACAAGGAGTCCTAGTGTGAATACTTCAGAGAAACCTGATGAAGGAGCTGATTGCATCTGCACGAGAGCATGCGATTGCGAATGCCCCGAGCCGAAGTCGGGTGCGGCACTCGTGAGCCATGAATGCCCGGTGCACAACCAGTTTCCTCGGCCGCATCCGGACTGTCCTGCGGATGTGCACTATGCGGCGCTCTCGGTATAAACCGACGGCAGCACCGGCGCGCCATAGGCGCGCCGGTTTTTCATTTTCTGCTACACTCCCTTCATGGAAGAACGCATCAGAAAAGCGGTAGGAGAGTTCCTCACGCAGAAGGGCGCCGGGAGCGTCAGTTTTGTCGTCGAACGCCCGACGGAAGCCGCGCATGGCGATTATACGACGAATGCCGCTCTCGCGGCGGCGAAGATGCTCGGGAAGAATCCGCGCGAGCTCGCGGACGAGCTCGCGCGCCATCTCATCGACGCGCTCGGCGAGAGCGCCGCAAGCCATGTGGCGGTCGCGGGTCCCGGCTTCGTAAATATCACGCTCGTGCGCGAGGCCGTCGCGCTCGCGACGGCCGAAGCGGATGCTCAGGGCTCCGAGTGGGGGAAGGCTAAAACCGCCGAAGGCGGTTCGCCCGACGCGTCGCGAAGCGACGCGTTTAGGGGCAAGCGCGTCATCATCGAATATTCGAACCCGAATGCCTTCAAGGAAATGCATATCGGACATTTGGTCGGCACGGTGGTAGGCGAATCGATCTCGCGACTCATCGAGAATACCGGCGCAACCGTCAGGCGCGACACCTTCGGTGGCGATATCGGCCCCAATGTGGCGAAGGCGCTCTGGGGACTCCGGTTCAACGGCGTGGCCGAGCCGACCACGGCAAAAGAGATCGGCGAAGCCTATGTCGTCGGTTCAAATAATTACGAGCTGGGTGCAAAAGCAGAGATTGACGCGCTCAATCAGGAGATCTATGCAGGAAACAACCATGAGGTTATGGGACTCTGGCGCAAAGGGCGCGACATCTCGGTAGAAGAATTCCGTCGCATCTGGAAATTGCTCGGCACGCATTTTGATTTCGAATTCTTCGATAGCGATACGACCGATATCGGTGTGCGCGTGGTGACCGACGGATTGAACAGGGGAGTGTTCGAGAAGAGTGACGGTGCAATCATCTATAACGGAGAAAAGAAGGGGGTGCATACGATGGTATTCATCACCTCGCACGATACGCCCACGTACGAAGCAAAAGACATCGGCCTCGCTTTTCTCAAGGAGGAACGCTGGCCGTCAGACATCTCCATCATCATTACCGGTAATGAGCAGGCCGGACGTTTCAAAACGGTTCTCGCAGCACTTACCGAAGTCGCCCCACTGCTTGCCGCGAAGACCAGACACATCACGACCGGCTTCTTGAAACTCATGAGCGGCAAGATGTCCTCACGCACCGGCACGATCATCACTGCTAGCGATTTCATACGCGATGTCATTTCACGCGCGAGCGAGCGGAACGCCGACCCGCTCATAGCGGAGCAGGTCGCCATAGGTGCGATCAAGTACATGGTGCTGCGTCAGGCCCCGGGCTCAGACATCATCTTCGACCCGGAGAAGTCGCTCTCACTTGAGGGCGACTCCGGGCCGTACCTGCAGTACGCGCTCGTGCGCGCGAAGAAGATCCTCTCGTATGACGACAACGGCGAGGGCGGCACGGAAGAGCCGGCGGCGCCGTACGCGATCGAGCGTGTCATCATGCACTATCCCGAGGTGGCGGCGCGAGCGGCGCGCGAGCTCGCGCCGAATATCCTCACGACGTATCTCACCGAGCTCGCTGCCGCTTGGAATTCTTTCTATGCCGTAGAACAAGTGCTCGGCAGCCCCGAGGAGGCGTACAAGCAGCGCGTCGCTCGCGCCTTCGCGAATACGATGACGAACGGCCTCGCGCTCCTCGGCATCAGCGCGCCGGAGAGGATGTAGGCCCGCGATAGTCTTTGCTGTGCGGCCTGCTCGGCGGCAGGTTGCGCGAGCGCGCGACGCACGCTAGATTCTTCTGCAGATGCACACCCGTGCGTCGCGCTTCTGAGAGGAGACGACATGGTTCAAGAGAAGGATAGGGCGGTCCCGACGAAGAGGGAAGATGTTTCCATCGCTGTTCGTTGTGTCGCAAGTGCGGTGAAAAGGTGCGGAAGCTCCGTATGGGAATTCACCTTCTATGCTGCGGCCTTTCTCAAGGCTGTTGGGGTCGACATCGAGGTCGAGGCGACGAAGTTCATGCGCTTTTCGGTCGGATGGTCACCGATGGATCCGGCGTACAAGGTTCCCGACTTTATGCTTGAATTTGCCAAGAAGGCGCACGAGCAGACAGACCCGAAGGGTTTCTTCCAGGGATTGCGGGCGTCTCGCTGTCCCTTCAGGCTGTAGTCCACATCAAGCGGTCGCCGTCAGGCGGCCGTTTCCATTTTCAGCCGCTAAACGTTACGATAGGCGGATATGGCCGATATACCGGAGAAGTCAGAGGCTGCCAAGCGCGAAGAGGCGATACTCGCCTTCTGGGAGAAGGAGCGCATCTTCGAAAAATCGCTTGAGAAGGATTCCCCGAAGGGCGAGTACGTGTTCTACGACGGCCCGCCGTTTGCCACCGGCACGCCGCACTATGGCCACATCGTCGCGAGCGTCATCAAGGATGCGGTGCCGCGGTACCAGACCATGCGCGGGTACCATGTACCGCGCGTCTGGGGGTGGGACACGCACGGCTTGCCGATCGAGAATATCGTCGAGAAAGAGCTCGGCTTCAAGCACAAGAAGGATATCAAGCAGTACGGCATCGGGAAGTTCAATGAACGTTGCCGCGCGCTGGTGCTCGGATACGTGGATGAATGGAAGAAGTTCATCCCTCGCATCGGTCGATTCGTCGATATGAAGCGCCCGTATACGACCATGGATGCCTCGTTCATGGAGAGTGTCTGGTGGGTTTTCAAACAGGTCTACGACAAGGGGCTCGTCTATGAAGATTACCGCTCGATGCATATCTGCCCCCGCTGCGAGACGACGCTGTCGCAACAGGAAGTCTCGGAAGGGTACAAGGACGTGAAGGACATCTCGGTGACGGTGAAATTCAAAGTGAAGGATCCTGAGAAGATCGGATTGTCGGGCGATGTGTACCTGCTCGCATGGACGACGACGCCGTGGACGCTGCCCGGCAACGTCGCGCTCGCGGTGGGGAAGGATATCGAGTATGTTGTCGCCCGTAAAAACGGAGACGAAGAACGATATATCGTTGCGGATGAAAGGAAAGAAGGGGTCTTTGAGATATTTGACGGCCCGTGGTCTGCCGAGGGATCGATGCTTAAGGGAAGTAAACTGGTCGGCCTCGAGTACGAGCCGCCGTTCGATTACTACCTGAACGATACGACGCTGAAAAATCACGAGAACGGCTGGAAGGTATACGCGGCAGACTTCGTGACGGCGGAGAGCGGCACCGGCATCGCGCACGAGGCGCCGGCTTTCGGCGCGGATGACTGGGAGCTTTCGAAGAAAGTGAATCTTCCCTTCGTGCAGCACGTGAACGGAGACGGCACGATGAAGGATGAAGTGACTGCCTTCGCCGGCATGGAGGTGAAGCCGCGCTCGGATGATGACAGCGTGCGGCTCGGCACCGATATCGCCGTGCTGAAATATCTGCAGGAGCACGGCACCTTCTTCTCGAAAGAGAACGTCACGCACTCCTATCCGCACTGCTGGCGCTGTGATACGCCGCTTCTGAACTACGCGACTTCTTCATGGTTCGTGTCTGTGACGAAGATAAAGGATAACCTGCTTGCGAATGCCAAGCATATCTCGTGGTCGCCGGAGCACGTCAAGGAAGGGCGGTGGGGCAAGTGGCTCGAGGGAGCGCGCGATTGGTCGATTTCCCGCCAGCGGTTCTGGGCGAGCGTCATGCCGATCTGGAAGGATGCCGCGGGTAACGTCACAGTCATCGGCTCGCTCGATGAACTCAAGGCGCATACGAAACGGTCCGGCAACACGTATTTCGTGATGCGGCACGGCGAGGCGAATCTGAATGTTGCTCGTCGCGTGAACGGTCTGGCTGACGAAATGAACACGCTCACTGCGAAGGGTCGGGAACAGGCCGCACGCTCGGCAAAGGAGCTGTCAGGGGCGTCCATAACATACATTTATACTTCGCCTCTCAAGCGCGCGAAGGAGACGGCAGAGATCGTGGCTGGGATCCTCGGAATTCCGAACGACCACGTCATTGAGTGCCGGCAGTTCGTCGAAAATCAGTTCGGCGGTATGGAAGGGACGGATATAGATGCCTACGAGACGCGTTATCCGCACCCTGCCGACAAGATGACTCTCACGCCAGAAGGTGCCGAGAGCTGGCACGAGGCGAAACGGCGCACGACAAGCGCGCTCTACGAGCTTGAAGCCAAGCACGCCGGGGAGAACATTCTCATCATTTCGCACGAGGGTCCGATACAGATGCTCGAGGCCGGTGCGCGCGGCTATGATGATGCGGAAGCGGGTGCAAGCATTGAAGACGGGCGTTTTGACATTGCCGTCGGGACCGTTCATCCTCTCGATTTCACGCCCCTGCCGCACAACGACGACTATGAGCTCGACCTGCACCGGCCGTACATCGACGACGTCGTGCTCGTGAATGGAACGGGAGAACCGCTGACTCGTGTGCCCGACGTGCTCGACACCTGGTTCGATTCCGGTTCGATGCCGTATGCACAGATGCACTACCCGTTTGAGAACAAAGAGCGTTTTGAGAAGACATTCCCGGCACAGTTCATCGCGGAAGGGATCGACCAGACGCGCGCATGGTTCTACTACCTTCACGTGCTCGGCGGCGCGTTATTCGAGAAAAACGCGTTTGAGAACGTGGTCGTGAACGGTATCGTCCTCGCCGAGGACGGCAAGAAGATGTCGAAGAAGCTCAAGAATTATCCCGATCCGATGACGATCGTGGAGAAGTACGGCGCTGATGCGATGCGCTTCTACCTGCTCGCTTCGCCGGTGGTCGAGGCCGAGAACCTCGCTTTTGCCGAGAGCGCCGTGGATGAGACCGCCAAGAAGCATGTCGGACGCTTCGCGAACGTCCTTTCTTTTTACCAGCTCTACGAAGACGGCACGCGCGCGGCACG
>JAKAJB010000039.1 GCA_021813965.1 bacterium
TCTGCATCCGGTCGTTCACCGTCACCGTCTTCGCGCCTTTCATATTTCAAATCCTATCACCCTCGCGAGTCATCCGAGCTCCGCGTGCCTGCAGGCACGAAAAAGGCTTGGGGACTTACGAAGTCCCCACGATGTTATCAAGCCAAGCCGACCGTCTGTTCTGACAAGGTTCAACCTTGTTGGCTACGATGCGTCTTGAGCACCCACTATCCTTAAGGTCGATAGTTTTCAAGGTACACTGTTCGAATGAATGAGATGCCAGAGAACGAGAAACTGATAATACAAAGCGAGGGTTCGAAAGTTGTGATGCTTTTCATCATCCTCTTGATTGGGGCATGGCTCGCTGCATGGGTATTCTCATCAATTGCCAATACGATCTGGTTGGTCTTTTGGATCTTCATAACAATTTGGCTTGTCTCTCTGTTGGCGGGATGGATAAGAACGGAATTTTTCTGAAATTGTTTCACTTGGAAGCTTCGCTTCCAAGTACAGTGCCTTCATGGACGAATTGAAGCGAATTCCAATTTCCTACAAAGTGTCTAGGTATGCTTTTGCCTCTTCTATCGATTCGAAATCATCATGAGAAATATAAAAGCCAATACCTTTGCGAGTCACCATATCCCTCTTTCTTTCGGTGTTGAATATACTGAATTTGTTTGGACCACACCGAACCACGTTAAACATATAACCTTCAGATTCTATAAATCTCGTGTATACAATTTCGTTCATAGTCTAATAATACAACGGCAATATGTACCTACGAAGTCCCCAACATTCAAAAATCCCTTGCTAGTATATACTCTAAACATGACTACAGAAGATTTGAAGAAGGCGCTGACAGAAGTGATGCGGGGAGAGGTGACGAGTGATGAGGGCGCGCGACGCGCAGCGTCGCGCGATACGTCGCTCTTCATGCGGATGCCGGAATTGATCGTGTATCCGGAAGATGCCGATGACGTGAGTGCGGCGGTGCGAGCCATCGGGAAGGCTCACGAGGAAGACGCCACCGTCGTCCTCGCAGGACGCTCGGCCGGGACCGACATGTCGGGCGGCCCGCTCACGACCGGCGTCGTCGTTTCGTTTACGAAACACATGAACCATATGGGCGAGGTCGGCAACGACTACGCCGTCACCGAGCCGGGCGTCTACTATCGCGATTTCGAGAAAGCGACGCTCGCAAAGGACCTCATACTCCCCTCCTACCCTGCCAGCCGCGAGATAGCCGCGATGGGCGGCATCGTGTCGAACAATTCCGGCGGCGAGCGCACGCTCGAATACGGCAAGACCGAGAAATACGTCGAAGAGCTCGACGTCATCCTCTCCGACGGCTCGCAGGCGACCTTCAAGTCGCTCACGCCCGAAGAGATCGCTGACAAGAAGAAGCTCGACACGCTCGAGGGGAAAATCTACCGCGAGATGGACGAGCTTCTCACCCGGAACGCACGCCTCATCGAAGCACACCGCCCGAAGGTGTCGAAGAACTCCGCCGGCTACGCGCTCTGGAGTGTGCGCGACCCGCGCACCGGCGCGACAAACCTCGCGAAACTCATCTGCGGCTCCCAAGGGACGCTCGCGCTCTGGAGCAAAGCGAAGCTCGCTCTCGTGAAGCCAAAAGAGCACCGCGCGATGCTCGTCGTCTTCCTCTCCGAGCTCACGCACCTGCCCGAAATCGTGAACCGCGTCCTGCCCCAGCATCCTGAATCGTTCGAGAGCTACGACGACCACACGCTCTCGCTCGCGGTGAAGTTCATCCCCGAGCTGCTCGCACAGATGGGTTTCGCTAACGCGGCCCGGCTCGGCATCGACTTCATCCCCGAGGCCTTCATGGTCGCGACCGGCGGCGTGCCGAAGATGATCCTCATGGCGGAGTTCGCCGAGGACACGATCGAGGAAGCGGACCGCCGGGCGAAAGCGGCGCAGGACGCGCTCGCCGACCTGCACTTGCAGACCAAGATTGAGAAGAATGAGAAGGAATCGGAGAAATACTGGATCGTGCGCCGCGAGAGCTTCAACCTCCTGCGCAAGAACCTGCACGGCCTCTCGACCGCGCCCTTCATCGACGACTTCGTCGTGCCGCCATCGTGCTACCCCGAGTTCCTGCCGAAGCTCGACGCGCTCATCAAGGAATACTCCTCACACTTCATCTACACCATCGCCGGGCACATCGGCAACGGCAACTTCCACATCATCCCGCTCATGGACCTGACCAAGCCGGAAAACCGCCAGGTCATCCTCGACCTCGCGCCGAAAGTGTACGAGCTCGTCATCAAGGAGGGCGGCACCACCACCGGCGAGCACAACGACGGCATCATCCGCACGCCCTACCTCCCGATGCTCTTCGGCGAGGAGATGGTCGCGCTCTTCGAAGAGACGAAGAAGATATTCGACCCGCAGAACATCCTCAACCCGGGCAAGAAAGTCGGCGGCACCTTCGAAGACATCAAGCGGGACATGCTCGCCGCGCTCGCTCCGAAACCCTAAACAAACTCCGGCGCGGTGCGTAGTAAGGGCTATACTACCGCTATAATCCTTAACTTTTTCGCATGCTTACTCACCTTCTGGGCGCCGTCCGTGCCGCGTGGAAATCCGTCCGGACGTATGCGGCCGCGCATAAAATCATCGCGACGATCGTCGCGATCGTCGCGCTCTACGGCGGCTATCACTACTACGACGTGCTCACGACCCCTCCGACCGAGACTCGCTACGTCACGACGACGGCCGCGACGAGCACGGTCATCGCGACCCTGACCGAGACCGGCCAGGTGAGCGCCTCGCACCAGATCACGCTCTCGCCGCAGGCTTCCGGCCAAGTCGTCGGCATCTATGTGAAGCCGGGCGACCAGGTGTATGCGGGCCAAGTCGTCGCCGAGCTCGATGCGACGACCGCACAGCAGTCGCTCCGGAGCGCGGAGCTCTCGCTGCAGAATGCCGAGCTCTCCTACCAGCAGACCACCGCCACGTCGACGCTCGCGCTCAATCTCATCGTCGCGAAAAACGGCGTCACCAATGCGACCGTCGCGCTCCAGAAAGCGCACGATGACGCGTACGCGTCTATCGCAAGCATCTACAGCGACCTCTCGACCGTCGTAACCGGCCTCGACAGCGTGCTCCACGACTCGAATGTCGCCGGTCGCGCGAACCAGCAGAACATCGACGCCTACGCCGACCTCGTCTCCTCGCACGACAACAGCATCTCTATCTACAAGAACTCGGCGGCCACCTCGTATACCGCCGCGTACGACGCCTATTCTGCGGCGATCGCCGCATACAAAGCGACGGACAATTCCATCTCAAACGACGACCTCATCGCGCTGGCGCAATCGACCTATGCCACGGTGCAGACGGTGGCGGATGCCGTCCGCAATTCGCACGACTTCTTCGACCGCGTCACCTCGGACTACTCGCTCTATAACCTCACCGCTTCGCCGACGCTCGCGACCCTCCTCGCCTCCACGAATACCTACACCGCGACCATCTCGACGGATCTCGGCAACGCCCTGTCGGATCAGAGTTCGCTCGTCTCCGCCGAGCAGGCACTCGCGCAGGCGCAGAACACGCTCCAGTCGACTGAGGGCGGCAGCAATGCGCTCACGGTACAATCGGCCGCCCTGTCGCTCCAGCAAGCGCAGAACGCCGTGGCGAACGCGCAGACGACGCTCGCCGGCTATACCGTCACTGCGCCCTTCTCGGGCACCATCGCGGCAGTGGGCGTGCAGAAGTATGATCAGGCCGGCAGCGGCACTGCGGTGGCGACTCTCGTGACGAACCAAGAGACCGCGAATATCAGCGTGAACGAAGTCGATGCGAGCAAGATCAAAGTCGGGCAGAAAGCGATGCTCTCGTTCGACGCGCTGCCGGGCGTCACGATCGCCGGCACGGTCGCATCGATCGATAGCGTCGGCACCGTCTCGCAAGGCGTCGTGTCCTATAGCGCCGTCATCGGCTTCGACACCGCGAACGCGAGCGTGATGCCGGGCATGAGCGTGACCGCCGACATCATCATCGGGACCGAGACGGGCCTCGCCCTCCCGACAAGCGCGGTCAAAGCATCCGGGGCGCAGAGCTACGTGGAAGTGTTCGATACGCCGCTCGCCGGCAGCGGCACTGCCCCGGGCGCGACGAGCCCGACGGCACCGAAACGCGTCACCGTGACCACCGGCATCACCGACAATAAGAACATCATCATCACGAGCGGCCTCACGGCAGGGACGCAGGTCGTGACGCAGACGACCACCGGCACCGCCGCCGCGAAGACTGCCGCGGCACCGTCGATCTTGAACGCGGCGGGCGGCGCCCGCGGGGGCGGCGGCGCCTTCCGCGCTCTCGGCGGCTAGACATGATCGAGCTGAAGGACATCACGAAGACCTACGGCGCCGGTGCCGAAGCATACACCGCGCTCAAAGGCATTTCATTCTCGGTACAGGAGGGGGAATTCGTCGCGATCATGGGCCCGTCCGGCTCGGGGAAATCGACCTTGATGCACATCGTCGGCTGCCTCGACACACCCACTTCGGGCACCTATGTGCTCGATGACCGCGACGTCTCCACGATGACCGACGATGAGCTCGCTCGTGTCCGCAAGGACAAGATCGGTTTCGTCTTCCAGGCGTTCAACCTGCTCCCCCGCACCACCGTCCTCCGGAACGTCATGCTCCCGCTCATCTACGAAGGCGTCCCGCCCCATGAGCGCGAAGAACGCGCGACGGCGGCGCTCCGCGCCGCCGGGCTCACCGAAGACCATTTCACGCACCTCTCGAACCAGCTCTCGGGCGGACAGATACAGCGCGTCGCTATCGCCCGCGCGCTGGTGAACGACCCGACTCTCATACTCGCCGACGAGCCCACCGGGAACCTCGACAGCAAGACGAGCCTCATCGTGCTCGGCACGCTGCAGAAGCTCAACCGCGAACACGGCCGCACCATCGTCCTCATCACGCACGAGCCGGATATCGCCGAGCACGCCGACCGCATGATACGGCTCAAGGACGGCATGATCGTCTCCGACGAGAAGAACCCCGCGCCGCGCGACGCGACCAGAGAGACGATGCTCTACGACGACAACACCACAACGTAACCTATGACGACCAACGACCTATTCGACGAGACCTATGCCGCGCTCACGAGCAACTACGTGCGCTCGGGGCTCACGATACTCGGCATCGTCATCGGCATCGCCTCGGTCATCGCGCTTACCGCCATCGGCCAGGGCGCGCAGAATTCGATACAATCCTCGATCGAATCGATCGGGTCGAACCTCATCGAAGTGATGCCTGGCGCGGCGCGGCAATTCGGCTTCGGTGCCTCCGGCGGACGCGGCACCGCGAAGTCGCTCACGCCGGAAGACGCCGCAGCTATCGCAAGCGTCTCGAACGTCGCCTCCGTCTCGGGCGAATATTCCGCTCGCTACCAGATCGCCGTCGCCGGGGCGAACACCAACACGACGGTCGACGGCGTGAACGCGAGCTACGCGACCATCCGCAACGTCGCGATGGATCAGGGCGTCTTCATCGACGACAGCCAGTCGCTCTCGCTCGCCAAGGTCGCCGTCATCGGGCCGACCGTCGCCTCAGACCTCTTCGGCGCCGATGCGACCTCGACTAGCCTGATCGGGCAGACCATACGGATCAACAACATGCAATTCACCATCCAAGGCGTGACCGCCGCG
>JAKAJB010000040.1 GCA_021813965.1 bacterium
CTCGCCGCCGGAGAGCTCGGTCGGGCGGTGATCCATGCGCTTCCCGAGGCCGATAGTATCGAAATGTCTCGTGATAGCCTCCTGCGCTAGCCCGCCGCCCGCCGCCGCGAAGATGAGCGGCAGCGTCACGTTGTCGTAGGCCGTGAGCCACGGGATGAGATTGTACTGCTGGAAGACGAACCCGAACCGCTTCGAGCGCATGAGCGCGCGGTCGTCTTCAGAAGTCTTCGCGAGGTCCTCGCCCTCGAGGAATAGGCCGCCCGAAGTCGGTTTGTCGAGGAGCCCGATCATGTTGAGGAGCGTGCTCTTGCCGGACCCGGACGCGCCGATGATGGCTGTGAAGTCGCCCGGCCAGATGTGGATGTTGATCCCGCGCAAGACCTCAGTCGTCACGTCGCCGTCTTTGAATACCTTCCAGACGTCGTGCAGATGGATCATCGGCTCGCCCCGGAACTTCTCCGGATCGGTCTTGAAACGGTCAGCGCACATGGCGCTGCAGAAATAGAACGTCTCATCGCCGATGGCCACCTCGACATTCCCGGGGACGCCGGCAAGGTCCATGCCGCAGACGGGGTCGCGGTGCTCCGGTGCGGAAGTGTCCATGGCGGCTATTCGGCGGAGACGACGACCGTCTGTCCTTCTGTCAGGCCGCTCAGCACTTCGACGTAGTCGCCGTCAGTGATGCCGGTCTCTATGTCGACCCGTTTGAGCGACGCCTCGGACACGGCTTTGTCGAGACCAGGCGGAAGCACTTTCACGTATTTCGTCGCGCCGTCGGTGTAGACGGCGATCGCGGGGACGCGGAGGACGCCTTGCTTCGCGACCGAGAAGATCGTCACGTCGGCACTCATGCCGGAGCGGAGCGTCACGCCGGCGGGATCGAAGATCATGTTGACCCGGTAATACTTATCTTCCGTCTTGATGACTTCCTGCGCATCGACCGAGACGACCTTGCCCGCGAACTGCCTGCCCGGGAAGGAGTCGAGCGCGATGCGCACGTCGTTGCCGTCGGTCTCGTTGACCTTCGCGATCTCGAGCTCGGACACGTCCGACTGCATCTTGTACCCGTCCGTCACCATCGTGATGGCGGGCGTCCCGGGGCGGAACACTTCGCCGACTTCATACTGCACCTTGGACACTTTCCCGGCCGACGGCGCATAGAGAGTGGATTTCGCGATCTGCTCCTCTACGGCGGCCAGCTGACTCTCGGCCTGGCTCACTTGCGCCTCTGCACTCGCGATATCCTCGCTGCGCGCGGGCGCCTGAAGCAGCGCGAGCTCCTTCCCGGCAAGCGCCACATCGGCATCCGCGAGTTTCGACTTCTCCTCGGCGGCGATGAGAGCGGCCGTCGCCGTACTCATGTTCGCGCGCGCCGCGGATATGTCGGTCTTGTACGAATCGATCGTCACTTGCGGCAAGCTCGCGTTCACCGTGAGATTGCTCACCACCTGCGACAGCGTGTCGAGATAGGCTGAGACCGACGCGGCGTTCTGCTCGGCGGTCTGCGCTGCCGCGGCGAGGTCGCCCGAGACGGAAAGCGCGGCAAGCGACGTTTGCCAGGCGTTCAGCATGTTCTCGAGGACCGGGCGCGTGGCGTCGAGGCTGGCGCGCACGGCGCTGCCGGCATTGATGGTGTTGAGGAGCGACGGATTCGTACTCCGCGGATTATCGAACAGCTCGTCGGTCTTGGCGCGCACCGCGTCGTCGGACTTCGTATACGTATCCCTGATCTTGTCGAGCAAGCTCGCCTTCGCCTCGCCCGCGGCGACCGTCGCGCTCGCGAGTCTCGATTCGGAGACATTGATCTCCTCCGAGGTCGCCCCGGCGACCAGCTTCGCGAGAGCGGCCTTGCGTTCGGCCACCACCGCGGCGATCTGGCTCGCTTGGATGTCGAGGTCTTTGGTATCGAGCGTCATGAGGCGCTCGGCATTCGCGACCGTCTCGCCGTCGTGCACGTACACCGCTGCGACCGTGCCTGAGGTTGGGAATTCGAGATTGAACTCTTTCTGTGCCGCGACCTCGCCGCGCACCTTTATCGCCTCCTGGATGTCGCCCCGATCGACGGTGAAATAGAGGAAGGCCTGCCCCGGCGACTTCACATAGCGCTGATAGACCCAGAACGAGGTGATAGCGATGCCTGCCACGACCACGGCGATGACGTAGTAGGAGATCTTCCGCATGCCTCCATTGTACCGCCGTTACGGACGCCGGCGCGGTTCGCATGCGAGCAAGGGGGATAGCCGTATTATAAGGAAAAGCCCGCCGAGCTGCGCCGGCGGGCTTCATTGACTTCAACGTTACTTTGGAACCATCCCCTTGATGGCGGAAATGGTCCCGCTCGGGACAAGGGCCCCGCCGCGATTCTCCGCGGCAAGCGCGAGCGACGAAACGGCGGCAGCGAACTTAGCCGCGAACGTGTCGCCGCCCTTCTTGGGCGGCAGCTTCGCCAGTTCTTGGCGACGCGCGATGCGCTCCTCAACGCGCCCGATTGGCCTTTTTGGCTCTACCATTTCCTTCTCCCTAGTGCAGGATGACGAGGTCGAAGACCGTGAGCCGCCTGGTCCTCCTGAGGGTGCCGCCGTGGTAATCGCAGCTGTAATTGAGCCCCTTGATCTGCTCCCTCAGCATCTCTTCGGTGACTTCCTCACCGTTGAAACGCGCCGCGACCGGCGAGAAAATCTTCTTCATCGTCCTCAGGTCGAGGATTGAGATCTCGAACCGTCGGCTTATGCCGCTGCACACATGAGGCGCGTCCTTGTGTCCGTGAGTCGCTTGAATCATCTTTCGTCCCCTTCTCAAAGATCCGGTCGAATTTGACCGGAAGTATTATGGCCCCTAGCTATGATTCCGTCAAGTATCGCCCGGGTGCCTCGCGGACCTAATCAATACTTCCGGCTGTCGTACGACCAGTGGAGGAGCGCCTGGCGCTGGCGCGCGCGGCAGGCGGTATCGCCCTTGCGGCAATGCTTCTTGATCTGATTGATGTGGCGGCGCATCAGGGACCAGCGCTTGATCTGCCGTTCGTCCTCTTCGGGCAAGCGGCGGCCTTGATAGTAGCGGCAGTACCACTGGAACCAGCCCCGCGGGTCGTGCTCCTCATTTATCCACCCCTTCTCGCGCCAGAGTGAGAGCGGCTGCGACGCGTTCACGCCGAAATAGTTGAGCGCCGGGTCGTGCGCGTAGCTCCCCGCGTCTTGGAACTTGGCGCGGGCGAACCAGCTCGCGGGAAATTCTTTGCTGCAATCGCGCAGGTAGACGCCGCCGAAGACGCCGAGCGCGAGCATCTCCTTGGGCGTGAGCTCCGGCTTGAAGTTTGGAGAGAAGCCGCGCCCTGCGGGCGCGGCGATCGCGTACCGATACCCCTTCTGCATCCGGTCGTTCACCGTCACCGTCTTCGCGCCTTTCATATTTCAAATCCTATCACCCTCGCGAGTCATCCGAGCTCCGCGTGCCTGCAGGCACGAAAAATCCGCGCAGACCATTACTGGCTGCGCGGACGGTACTTCATTACTGATTTACTGATACTGCGAGATGGCTTCCTGCATCTTGCGTTCCAAGATGTCGGCGTACGCCGCCCACGGTTCGCTGCATGCGCGAAGCGCCGGGATGAGCATCGGGAGATGGTACTGCTGGCTTTCTGCGAGCTGTTGCGCGCGCTTCTCGGAAGAGCGGTCGCCCAGGGTGCGGAGATTATGCAAGCGGTCGCACAGCTTCACGAGGATCGCCCATGCTCCGCGGGCGATGACGCGCATTAGGTATTCCTGCACAGTCTCCTTCCCTCTCGGCAGTTTTGTGTCTGCTCGTACGTCGAGCGCTACCTCCACGCCGAAATTCAGACTCATCCGATGCGGCGACAAGAGGTACGTATCCTCCGACACGTCGTGCAGGAGCGCGTCTATGATCACGCGCGGGTCTCTGCCGCCGAGCTCGTTGATGTATATCCATGCCACCGACTTCGGATGGTCGAAGTACCGGGAGCCGTCATCGCGAGTCTGTCCCGCATGGCCGTACTTCGATGCAAAGTACGCGAACTGAATGCTTTCGTACGTGTTGGGGTCGAATACAACCGCAAGCGGCGCGAAGAACAATTCATACCCCGGAGGGCGTTGCTGCTGGATTTTGGCGTTCATCACGCACTCCTTTCAGAGATTCAGTTGTGGGAAAAGCTATAGCTCCGCCAGCACTAAATCATTTTTATAGGGTCCCGTCAAATCCTGCCGATTATGAGCCGCGAATAAATGGTGGCTACCACCATTTATTCTCTTCTGTTAATTAATAGAGACAGTCACGATTAATTCGGATTTTTCGTTTTGCAAACACGACACAAATTTTCTTAAATAATCGTGACTGTCCCCTTTTCTTCCGAAAACGTTTTTCGTTCTGACAAGGTTCAACCTTGTCAGGGAACTTAACGGTTGGTGTGGTGTCGATTTTCGGATTGTTCAGAATCTTCGACCACATCTCTCGAGCCAAAAGGCCTCCGAAATTGGCGCTGAAGCCAGCTCCGGTGAGCAAGATATTTTCCTTACAAGCCAAAGCCATATACTCATAACACTACACCACTTTGTACTCAATCGTCCGTGACGCTCTCTGGACGCACGAAACTAACTCTTAGGACGCTGGCCTCATCGAATAAATGGTGGCAGCCACCATTTATTCCATTTATTGGCACGCTCGAATATTGCCACGAGCTAGATCGTCCAGAATATCTTGATGAACAGGTCCGCCAACTAGTTTATCAATGATCTCTGAGATTTCTGGAGTATCGGCAAAATGAGGATTTTCCTCAAAACGATATTTCCAAAGGAAGACACCCTGCCCGCCTCCTCTTTCTTCCCACCTGAACATTATGCCAATTACGTTGATACTCCTGGGAAAGAATGTCCCCAGAGTTCTCTCAATCGTCCCCGAGATCTCTGGGGACCTTATCCATTCTTCTGGAATTTTTATAAAAAGCAGCGATGGTTCATTCTCAGGCACTTGAGATTTTGCATCGCTCAATGTTCTTTCCAATGTCTCCTTCGAGAGAGCGGTTCCTTCAATTTTATGCTTCACTTCACAATTAATCCTAACTGGAGATGTAATTTCTATATCGAAATCAAGTCCTTTTGTTCCGCGAGGTAAAACGTAGATAAACGGAATATTTCTGCTGTGCAGGTGTCTACCAGCCTCTATCTCCGCATACGCTCCTTCTAAATCCCCATTCTTTATATTTTCTATCACC
Source organism: bacterium (assembly GCA_021813965.1). GTDB lineage: Bacteria > Patescibacteriota > Minisyncoccia > Phycocordibacterales > Phycocordibacteraceae > C7867-001. The sequence goes on from JAKAJB010000040.1 coordinate 5,225, forward strand.
TGCGATATGTTCGGCACATCTTTGAGTTGATAAAGTCTCGTAGCTAAGCGATAAACGCGTTCTTGAAACTGATAGCCAATTCCCTTAGATCTCAAGAAGGTCATAGCCTTTTCAGTTGCCTTAGATTTTATAGGATGATCATTTGGAAAAATGACCTGATTTACCCACTCATTGTCTACCAGGACCCTTAGGATTTCGATTGCTAATCCAAATCTATAAAAAAGACAATCCTTGCTGGGATACCTTGACTCAAGACTACTGCAGGCGTGTCTGACCATTCGCTCATCAAATTTCATAGTTGGCCTCATCGGTCTTGGATATTTCCTAGTATATACTCTAACTATGACCACAGAAGATTTGAAGAAGGCGCTGACAGAAGTGATGCGGGGAGAGGTGACGAGTGATGAGGGCGCGCGACGCGCAGCGTC
>JAKAJB010000041.1 GCA_021813965.1 bacterium
ATCTCGTATTCGATCCCGGCTTCGACCTCTCCGTCGTAGCCACCGCCGGGCTCATCTGGCTCGCGCCACTCATTGAGATCTTGCTGGGTAAAGCGGGCGCGTGGTGGAAGGATGCTATTTCCACCACCCTCGCCGCCCAGATCGCCGTCCTTCCACTTCTCCTCTATTTCACCGGCAACCTTTCGCTCGTTGCGATTCCCGCAAACATCATCGTCTCGCCGTTCATCCCGCTTACCATGGGCCTCTCTGCGCTCGCCGGCTTCGCCGGCATGATATTCGGCCACACGCTTCCGCTTCTCGGCATCATCCTCGCACTTCCGGCCTATCTTGCAAACGCATTCCTTATATATGTAGCCGAGACGTCCGCCGGCCTCCCGTTCGCCGCGTTCACCATCCCCGCGTTCCCCTTCTTCCTCGTCCTCGCTGCCTATGCCGCGCTCGCCCTTATCGCATCATCGAAACGCTTTTCGCCATGCTAGGTATAAATACGCATCCTATGCGGACGCAGTTCCCGTTACGCTGGCAAGCAAGCATCATCGCCGTGCTCTTGTTCGCGAACGTTTCCGTCTATCGTGCAGTCTTCGCCGCACCAACGCTCACCATCACCGTCGCTACCGCGGGGAAGGGGAGCATGGCAGTCATCCGCGCCCCCGGCGGCGAGACTATCCTCGTCGACACCGGCCCAGACGCAAGCGCGCTCCGCGCGCTCGGCACCGCGCTCCCGCCCTGGCAGCGCCACCTCAGCGCCATCATCCTCACGGGCGGCAAAGCCGCCCAGACCGGCGGCCTCGGAATCGTCCAGAGCCGCTATTCCGTCGGCTCCATCACTCGCTTCGGCAGTGCCGCTACCCCCTACGGCTCATCCCTCGCCTTCGGCCCCGCCATTCTCGCCACCCTCGCCCCAGGCCAGACCACTCTCCTCTACCGCTCAGTCGCCTTCATCATATCCTCATCAACCCCGCCTGGCACGTATTCTTTATGATAAGCAAAGCACCCTTGCGGGTGCTTTTGCGGTCTCTTTTACGAAACCTTAGATAACCTTCGCCTTCTTGAGCGTCGCGTGAGCGCCGTTTTTCTTGATGGTCTTGAGCGCCTTCATGGAGACGTCGACGATGACGGTCTTCCCGGTCTCGGGGACGTAGATACGCCGTTTCTGGATATTCGCCTTGCGGCGGACCTTGCCGGTCGGGTTGAACTGCGTCGCGCGGACGCGGTTAGAATACCGCCCGCCTATCTGCGTGCTCTTCCCGGTTACTTCGCATGTTCGTGCCATAGTCGCCGTATGGTACCATATGCCGGAAAACGAGCAACTATGGCCACCCTCATCTCATTCATCATCCTCATATTCTCGATAATCCTGCACGAAGTGGCGCACGGGTACGCCGCCGATTCTCTCGGCGATCCGACAGCCCGCCTCTCCGGCCGCCTCACTCTGAACCCGCTCCCGCATATCGACCCCATCGGCTCGATCGTCGTCCCCGCACTGCTTACGTTTACCAATTCATCGATCCTCTTCGGCTGGGCGAAGCCGGTGCCCTACAACCCGTACAACCTGAAGAATCGTCGCTGGGGAGAGACGCTCGTCGCGCTCGCCGGCTCCGCGACCAACCTGTTCCTCGCCGTCCTGTTCGGCCTCATCGTGCGTTTCGGATCGGCGTCGCTGCCCGAGACGGCGATAGGGATCGCCGTCGCCATTACGTTCACCAACCTGTTCCTCGGTCTCTTCAACCTCATCCCGTTCCCACCGCTCGACGGCTTCACCGCGCTCCGCAGCGCGCTCCCGTGGCACCTCTCAGCCGGGCTGGACCGTTTCGAGCAGAGGATCCGCACAGCCGGCGCGCTTTCGCTCCTGCTTTTCCTGTTCGTATTCTCGTATCTGTTCGTCGGGCCGTTCTTCGATTTCACCGTCTGGATATTCGGACTTATTACCGGCATGAGGATATAACCACCCGCGCCCAGCTGCTATACTGGAAAGCGATGGAATACCAGGTTCCGCAATTCATAGAAGTCGAGGATAAGATCGTCGGGCCGCTCACCTTGAAACAATTCATCTACCTTGCCGGTTCGGCCGGGCTTTGCGTCATATTCTTCTCGTACCTGCCGCTCGTGTTCGCCGTCCTGCTCTCGCTGCCGGTCGCCGGGTTCGGCGCCGCGCTCGCGTTCTACAAGATAAACAACAAGCCGTTCATCGAGATGGTCGAGGCAGGCTTCAATTATTACACCGGCAAGAAGCTCATGCTCTGGAAAGAAGCGGGGCCGGCGGCTGCAGGAGGGAAGCCGGCTGCAAAAGCGGAGGCACCCGGCCCCGCCGCGCCGCCGGGCAGGCGGGCGCCGCGGCTTACGCGCGGGAAGCTCTCCGAGCTCGCGTGGTCGCTCGACATAAAGTCCCAAGAGGCATTGTCCTCCCGGGAGAAATGACGCCATGAACACCGAAAACGCAGGAAGGACGCAGCAGTTCGTGCCGATAAAGGAGATCCGGAACGGCGTCGTCGTCATGAAAGACGGCGGCTATCGCGGCATACTCATCTGCTCCGCGATAAACTTCGGCCTCAAGTCTGCAGACGAGCAGCACGCCATCATCCAGGGGTTTCAGAACTTCCTCAACACCATAGACTTCTCCATCCAGATCGTCATCAATTCCCGCAAGATGGACTTGCGTCCGTATCTCGGGCTTCTCGAGGAAAAGGCGCCGGCCCAGAAATCCGAGCTCATGCGCATCCAGCTCCGCGAATACATGGAGTTCATCCGGACGTTCGCCGACCAGACGAACATCATGACCAAATCGTTCTACATCGTCGTGTCGTATACGCCGAGCCTGAATACAGCGAAAGCGCTCGGCTTCCTGAAGCGCGATGATACCGCTCGCGAAGCGCCGGGCGCCTCGTCATTCGAGGAAGACAGCGCGCAGCTCGAACAGCGCCTCTCGCTCGTGAGCGCCGGTCTGGGCGGCACCGGCGTGCGCGCCGTCCCGCTCGGCACGGAAGAGATCATCGAGCTCTTGTACCGCTCATTCAACCCGGGCGAGCTTGAGAACCCTATCCGCCTCGACTCATGACTTTCTTCACTATGACCAACTTTAAATATTTAAATATTTAAATATTGCCTATGGCTCTACTCGACTTTCTCACCAAGAAGAACAAGGAGGCCGCTCCGGAAATGACGCCCGTCCTCCCGCGCGACATATACAAGCAAAGCTCGCTCGACCTCGTAGACACCATCGCGCCGACCGCGCTCAACATCGGCTCGCGCGAGATAGAGCTCGGCGAGAAGTTCGTCCGCACGTTCTACACCGTCTCGTATCCGCGCTTCCTGTCCGACAGCTGGTTCTCGCCGGTCATCGACCTCGACAAGGTATTCGACGCGTCCATATTCATACACCCGATAGACACGGAGTCCGCGCTGCGCGACTTCCAGAAGAAGGTCGCCGAGGTGCAGAGCCAGATAAACGAGCGGGAATCGAAAGGGCTCGTGCGGGATCCGATGCTCGACACGGCGTATCAAGACCTCGAGGCGTTGCGCGACAATCTGCAGCAGGCGCAGGAAAAACTGTTCGACGTTGGCCTCTACCTCGCGCTCTACGGCGACACGAAAGAGGAGATAGCGAAGACGGAAGGGGACATCCGCAGCATCCTCGACGCGAAGCTCGTATACACCAAGCCGGCGCTCTTCCAGCAGGAGCAGGGGTTCCGGTCGTGCCTGCCGCTCGGCACCGACGAGCTCCTCGTCAACTCGAAACTGAACTCCTCTCCGCTCTCGTCCATATTCCCGTTCGTCTCGTTCGACCTCACCTCGGATCGCGGCATCCTCTACGGCATCAACCGCCACAACTCCTCCCTCATCCTCTTCGACCGCTTCTCGCTTGAGAACTACAATTCCGTCGTCTTCGCGAAATCCGGCTCGGGCAAGAGCTACGCCACGAAGCTCGAGATACTCCGCTCGCTCATGTTCGACACCGACGTCATCGTGATAGACCCCGAGCGCGAATACGAGCAGCTCGCCGACGCGACCGGCGGCCGGTCGTTCAACATCTCGCTGTCCTCGGAGAGCCACATCAACCCGTTCGACCTGCCGCCGGTGCGCGAAGGGGAAGACCCGAAAGACATCCTGCGCTCGAACATCATCTCGCTCGTCGGGCTCTTCCGCATCATGCTCGGCGGCCTCTCGCCCGAAGAGGACGCCATCGTGGACCACGCCATCAGCGAGACGTACGCACTCAAGGATATCACCGGCGACGTCGATTTCACCGGCGCCGAGCCGCCGCTCCTCTCGGATTTCGAGCAGGTGCTCTCCGGCATGGAGGGGAGCGACTCGCTCATCGAGCGCCTCTCGAAATACACGCACGGCACCTGGGCCGGATTCATGAACCAGCCCACCAACATCAACCTGAAGCAGCAGTTCGCCGTCTTCTCCGTGCGCGACATGGAAGACGAGCTCAAGCCCATCGCCATGTACATCATCACGCACTACATCTGGAACGAAGTGCGCCACGAGCTGAAGAAACGCCTGCTCATCATAGACGAGGCGTGGTGGATGATGAAGAGCGAAGACACCGCTTCGTTCCTCTACTCGCTCGCGAAACGCGGGAGGAAATACTACCTCGGCGTATGCACGATCACGCAAGACGTCGAGGACTTCCTGAAGAGCCCGTACGGGCTCCCCATCCTCACGAACTCTTCGCTCCAGCTCCTCCTGAAGCAATCCCCGACGACCATAAACGCGCTCCAGCAGACCTTCAACCTGACCGACGAGGAAAAATACCTCCTGCTCGAAGCGGGGGTGGGCGAGGGGCTGTTCTTCGCGGGCATGAAGCACGTCGCCATAAAGATAGTCGCGAGCTACACCGAGGACCAGATAATCACGTCTGACCCGTCGCAGCTCATCGCGATAAAACAGGAGAAAGGCCGCCATGCCGCCGAGAGGAAATAGCCAGAAGCCGCCGGAAGCCATGACCTGGGGCCGGGCGTGGCCGGTCATCGCCGTCGCAGTGGTGTTCGACCTGCTTCGCGCCTTTTTCGAGATGTTCCTGTTCTTCGCTCCCGCTCTCGCGACCGTCTACTGTACCGCGAAGGTGAACGGGGTGCTCACCACCTGGACTGCGGGACTGCTTGGCACGAAGACCGCAGCGGCAGCTTGTTCCGTCGGGGTCGCCGGCACGGTCGCCGGACTGACGTATGTCACAGGCGGGATGAGCGCCGAGGCGATCGAGACGTTCGGCATCATCATGGCCATCGCCATAGGGATCCTCGGCTTCGTCGCGCTCGGGTTGTGGATCATCGTGACGAACCCCGGCCTTTTCCGAGCGAACGCGAGCAACGTCCTCTGGTTCATCGGCGGATTCGCGGTAAGCGAGCTGCCTCTCGTCGGTGTGGTACCGACGTTTTCTGTTACGCTTTTCAAGGCATACTGGACGCAGATAAAGAAAGAGCGCGCGGCGTTACTGAAGTGGCAAAAAGAGCGTGCGCGAGAGAT
>JAKAJB010000042.1 GCA_021813965.1 bacterium
CTCGTTAACAGCGAGCCGCTCTACCACTGAGCTACCGCGGAATGGTACGAACCGCACACATTATCACCGGACTCTTTCAGCGAGCCGCTCTACTGCCAGGCGAGCCGAGCGATGAGTGAATGAGGACATTCACTCATCCGAGGCAAGCGCCGGAAGGAAGCCGTTCCTACGGCTTACCACTTACCACTGAGCTACCGCAGAACATCACACCCCCGAAGGGGGATTCATGCATTCTAACCGAAAAGCAGGATGCTGCAATGGCAGCCACTAAACCGTCGGGAGACCCGCGCGCTCCCAGGCGATGAGACCGCCCGAGACGTTCTGAGCATGGGCCACGCCGAGCTCGTGGAGCATCTGCGTGGCCATTGCGCTCCGGCCGCCAGAGCGGCAGATGATGTGGACCGATTCGTACCCCTTGAGCTGCTCGGCTGCTTGCTCGAGGCGGTCGAGCGGCACATTCACCGCCCCTCGGATACCCTGGACACGCACCTCGTCTGAACTGCGAACGTCGACAAGGACATGGTCGCCGCCTTCAAGGAGACGCGCGTGCGCCTCCTTCACATCGACTCCAGTACCACCGAGAGAGAATCCAAACATATGAATGCATACTACACTACCCTCCGTTATACTGCCACTGATGCCTTTCCTTGCGCGCACGAAAATACTTCTCACACTCCTCGGCGTCGCTCTCATGAGCGGCGGCGTTTTTCTCTGGGTACGCGATTCGGACGAGGCATCCGAAGCGCAGTTCCGGAACAGCCAGGCGCTCTACGCCGAAGTGCCCGCGACGGCGAGCAGCACAGCAGACGCACTCGCCACCTCGACCGCGAACATGCCGGTACCGATCCTCGTCTACCACATCGTCCGGCCCGCCTACCCTACCGACAGCCGCGCCGTGACGGCGCTCGCGCACACGCCGCAAGTATTCGACGCTGAGATGAAGTACCTCGGGGATGCCGGCTACCGCGTCACGACATTCGTCGCGCTTGAAGCGCATCTGCGCGACGGCGCGCCCCTGCCGGCGAATCCGGTCATCATCTCTTTCGACGACGGATGGAGCGACCAGTTCACCTACGCCTTCCCTATCCTGGAGAAATACCATTACCCGGCGACGTTCTTCGTGTTCACCAACCCGATCGGCCATCACGGATTCCTCTCGTGGAACGACCTCCGCGTTATGCTTGCCGCCGGCATGACCATCGGCAGCCACACGCGCTCGCACCCTTTCCTCACGAAGATCACCGACCCGGCGCGGCTCTGGGATGAGATAGACGGCAGCAAAGTAACCCTCGAGAGGAACCTCGGCATCGCCGTGAACGAGTTCGCGTATCCGTTCGGGCAATACGATCCCGCGATCATCCGGCTCGTGGAGAAGGCCGGCTACCAGGCGGCACGCGGCGACGCTCTGAGCCGCAACGCGGCTGCACCGACACTCTCGCAGCTCTACATGCTCGGCGCCCTGAACGCCCCGACGACGACGGCCGCATTCATGCTGCGGTTCCCGCAGCGGTGAGAGAAAGAGCGGCCCGCTCCCGCGGGCCGCTCTTTTGCTTCGCTATTTCTTTTTCTCCGCGCACTTCACGCACTTGCAGCCGTACGGCTTGATGTGTTCCTTGAAATATTCATCGCCATAGTCGTAGGTGAGCTCCTCGCCCGGTTTGATGCTCTTGATCGCATCGATCCAGACGCGCCCCTTCACGATGTTCGGTTCGCAGTTCGGCTTGTGCGAATGGTTGATGTACCGCGCGAAGTTGTCGCGCTGCGTGCCGTCGATCGTCTTCCGGCTGTTCACTTCGAAGAGGTACAGGCTCTTGCTCGTGTACTCTTCCTCTTTTGAGATCTCGCGCCCGAAGTATTCGATGATGCGCTCCCCTTTCTTGTACGGGCGCGTCGCGAAGAGGCCGAGCCCGGCGCTCGACCTCTTCACTCGCAGACCCTCCGGACAGACCGGCTTTTTCTTTTTCGTAATCATGAGGCTATACTGTATCGCATGATTGGCTTTGTACCAAATGAGGGAAAGGCATTGGAGACCATGGTCGGTACCGTCCGCTACCTGCGCCTCCCGCTGAAGACGCGGCTCATCAAGCCGAATGACGACCTCATGGCCCTCCTCGAGGAATACGCGCGGCCGCACCTGCAGTCGGGCGACATCCTCTTCGTGAGCGAGAAAGTCGTCTGCGTCTGCCAAGGCCGCATCCTCCGCGCCGACCTCGTGCAGACGTCGTGGCTCGCGCGGCTCCTCGCCAAGCGCGTGCGCAATTACGCCGGCACGCCGCAGTTCCGCGGCATGGGCCACGGTACCGCCCCAGCGATGCAGCTCCTCATCGACGAGGCCGGGTACCCGAGAGTCCTCTTCGCCGCGGCAGTCTCGGCGCTCACGCGCCCCTTGGGCATCAAAGGTGCCTTCTACTATCTCGTCGGCAAGCAGGCGAAATCGATCGACTGCCCCATGTCCTGGACGATCGAGGAGTTCAAAGACTATGCGAAGAAAGCGCCGCACGACCCAGACGGCGTCGCGCGGCAGATCAAAGAGCGCTTCGGCGTCGAAGCCGTCATCGTCGATGCCAACTACCGCGGCGCTTTCTCGCTCGGCAAATCCACCTCCGCCATTTCTGAACGATTCATCCGCGAACTCTTACGCGACAACCCGGCCGGCCAGGACAGCGAGATGACGCCGTTCTTCATCGTGCGCAAAGCGAACTAGTGAAGTCTGGCTTCGCTAGTTGGGCCACTCAGGGAAGAGCCCGGCCTTGCGCTCCATCGGATCGGCGGCTCGCACGTAGCGCCAGTTCCCTTTCGGAACGAGGTCATAGTGCGGCAGGACACTGAGCGCGTCGGCGACTTCCCACAAATCTTTTTCGGACGTGATCCAATCGGTGCCGAAGCGGCGCATGTCGAGCGGCTTGCTATAGCATTCGAGCGTCTTCTCGCCCGTGGGCAGAAACCATTCATTGAAATACGAGAGTGCGAGCTCACGGAGCGTGCGGTGGACCGGGTCGCGGAAACGGAGCACGGCATGATTCGTCTTACTGATAGCGCCGTAGTACCCGCCCCGCTTGTAGAGCGCGACGACGTGATCCACGTCGCCTTTCCCCATGCGCGCCGAGAGATCCATGATGAGGGGCGGCTCGCCGGCTATCCAGAGCGCGGTCGCGGCGAGCATCGCGCCCTCGATGCAGTGCGACCGCTGCTCCGCGAGCACGCGGCGCGGCGAGAGATGCGTATCGCCGCCTTTCTCGAAATTCATCGGGAGCGCGTCGAGGAAGTCCTGTATCTTGATCGGCGTCCTGAGTCCGGCGAGCAGATCATACTCTTCCTTCGTGAGTCCCGAAGCGACGCGCGTGAGGCGGCCTGCGCCGTTTGGATGCGCGTCCTCGAGCTTCCTAGCGAGGTCCATACCGTAAGCATAGCGCAGAAAAACGCCGCCGCCCTCAACGGGCGGCGGCTTTTTCTGTTCCGGTATCTATCTGGCCGTGCTCAAAGCGAGCATGCTGCTCTTGCCGAGGAGCGTCGCGAGTTCGGCTTGCGTCTTCGGAAGATCTTTCCTGTCGTTGATATCGACATGGCCCACGATGCGGAACATGACGCCCTTGCAGATGCCGAGCACGTTCGCAGCGTTCAGCTTGTGGCCGTCGGCCGTCGCGTAGTCCGCCTTCGTGCCGAAGAGGACATCGAGGCGATCGGTGTAGCGCGCGTTCATGGTGTCCGCGATGATGCGGTATCCGATCAAGGGCGCGACGACGCTGTAGCCGCAGGTGTCCCCCGAGGAGATGCTCGACCCGTCGAGTTCGATGATCGTACCGAAGGGGAGCTTCTCCGCGAGATCCTGCGAGCGAGCCGCGACGATTTCCGGGTTCGAGAACATGCCGGAGGCGGTCTCAAGCGGGTTGGCGTCGGTCTGCGCCGGCACGGCATTGTAGGCCGTGAGCGTCACCGCGTAGCCGGGCATAGCCGGCGCGGCGGGCGCGTCAGAGCTCGGCTGGGCGGCATTCCCGAGGGAAAGCGGCGCCGTGCCGAACAAAAGAGAAAACCCCATAAGGGCTCCGAGAATAGGCATTGGATGTGAGTTACCGAAACAGTCAATAACTGCCTCGTTGTTTGAAATGATAGCATATTGACAATATCTTGTCAATAGGTCTGGTGGCTCCGTGCTACCATAGAGCCATGACCCTGCTCCGAAGTATCCGCCTCGGTACCGCCGGATATCTGCCTCTTTTCTAGCTCCCCGCCATGCGTTATCTGAACTCCACGGCTCTGATACTCCCGGTCGCAGTCGCACTCCTCCTTGCCGGGGCGCTCGCCGGCACGAGCAAGAGCCTGTACCTCGTCGCGATAGCGATCGGCATCGCCGAAGTGTGCGTTGCGGCCTATCACGACATCCGCGAGAACAACTGGTCGCTCGACTACATCGCCCTCCTCGCGATGACGGTCGCCGTCTTCTCGAACGAGTGGCTTGCGGGCGCGGTCATCGCGCTCATGTATACCGGCGGCGAGGCACTCGAGACCTATGCTTCACGTCGCGCCGAAGCATCGCTCGCTGCGCTCCTCGCGCGCATCCCGAAGACAGCGCTCGTGAAAGACGAAAACGGCATGACGAAGGAGATGCCGCTCGCCGACGTGCCGGCCGGCGCGGTCATCGTCGTGCGCGGCGGCGAGCTCGTGCCGCTCGACGGGTTCCTCGCCTCGCCCTCGGCAGTCCTCAACCTCGCGAACCTCACCGGCGAGCCGCTGCCCGAGACGCTCGCGCAAGGCGAGGTGGTGAAAAGCGGCAGCGTGAACGCCGGCGAGGCGTTCGAGCTCACTGTCTCCGGGACGCTCGCGACGTCGACCTACGCGAAAATCGTCGATCTCGTGAAGGACGCGGACCGCGACCAAGCGCCCTTCGTGCGCCTCGCCGCCGCCGCGAACCTGCCGTTCACACTCATCACGCTCGCGCTTTCGGGCGGCGTCTACCTCGTGACCGGCGACATCGCGCGCGTGCTCGCCGTGCTCGTCATCGCGACGCCCTGCCCGCTCATCATCGCGGCGCCGGTCGCCTTCATCGGCAGCCTCTCGCGCGCGGCCGGACGGAACATCATCGTGAAGACGCCGGCCGTACTCGAAACGGTCGCGCGCGTCACGACCATCTTCTTCGACAAGACCGGCACGCTCACGCTCGGCACGCCGGAGCTCGTCGGTATCACGCTTCTTTCGCCGGGCACGACCGAAGAGCAGGCGCTCTCGCTCGCCGCGGC
>JAKAJB010000005.1 GCA_021813965.1 bacterium
CATAGCCCGCATCGAGGTAGATGGCGCCGATGATCGCTTCGAACGCATCCGCGAGTATCACGTCGCGCGCGCGGCCGGTGTCTTTCGACTCGCCTTTCGAGAGCAGGAGGTAGTCGTTCATGCCGAGCGCTTGCGAGGTCGCGGCGAGCGAGACGGTATTCACGAGCGCAGCACGATAGCTCGTGAGCTCGCCCTCCGGCTTCGCGGGGAACTTCTTGAAAAGGAAATCGGTGGCGGCGAGCTCGAGGACGGCGTCGCCGAGGAACTCGAGACGCTCGTTGTGCGCCCCGGCGTACTCCCGGTGCTCGTTCAGATAGGAACGGTGCGTCAGCGCCTCGGTGAGGAGGTCGGGATTAGCGAAAATGTGGCCGAGGCGTTGTTGCAGTTGAGAGAAATCAGGCATATGGGTGGCAGATAGTCATCAGCTGATAGTTTATAGCAAATCCTCGGGGTAACTACGAACTATCCGCTAATCGCTATTTGCTGTTCTGAGAGTGGTCGAGGAGCTTTTGGACAGCTGCCGTGACGATGGGGAGCATATCATCATAGAAATTCAGGTCAATGATGTCCTGGAGGCGGAACCACTTCGCGTCGTCGAGGCCGCCGCTCTTCTTGAGCACGAGCGGCTCGAAGTCGCTTGAGGCGAGGAAGAACCACACATGCTTCCTGACCTTCCCTTTCTCCGGGTGCGAGGCGACATACTCGTTCTCGCCGACCTGATTCTCGACTTTCGCGTCGAGACCGAGCTCTTCCTTGATGATACGCATGACGCCGGCTTCGGGCGTCGCGTCTTCCTCGATGTGGCCCTTCGAGAGCGTCCAGTGCCCGAAGACGTCGTGTACGAGCGCGAGGTAGTACTGCCCATCGTGTTTTGAATAGACGATGGCGCCGCCCATCTTCTCGAGCGGCAATTCTTCGCGCTTCACTTTCTTCGTACTCTGTTCGTCCTTGCCAGGCTCACCGAGCTCTTTATAGACGGCGCCGAGGACGCCGTTCACGAACCGCCCGCTCGAGTCGCCGCCGAAGGTCTTCGCGAGCTCGATAGCCTCGTTGATGGCGACTTTCGCCGGCACTTGGGCGCGATCGGCGAAGAGGAGCTCGTAGAGCCCGAGGCGCAGGATGTTTCGATCGACAGGAGCGATGCGATCAAGCGGCCACTCGGGCGCCGCCTTACCGATGACGAGGTCGATGTCTTCTTTCTTGGCGAGGACGCCGTCGAGGAGATGGTCCATGAACGGATGGTCGACATCATCTCCGCCGAACTCGGCGACATTACGCGCCAGTATCGCCGGCACGTCCTTGTCGGAGGCGTGCGTCGTGTCCCACTCGAAGAGTGTCTGGAGGACGATAGAACGTGCAAGGTGTCGATTGGCCATGGAAAGATCTGATTACTCCGGCAGTATACCCCATGAGATACGCCCGTCCATCCGTTGTGCGACATCCTGTGGAGAGCGATCGCCCTGCTCTGCTGCGCGCATAGCCTCGAGAACCTATCTCACGGGGTATAGCAAATCCCGCGGGCATGCAAGCATGCCCGCGGGATTTCATACGGAAATCTATTTCGCCTTCTTGGTCGGAGTGCTCTTCACCTCCGAGCGGCTCTCGCGTTTCACCTTGCCCGTGTCGCCCGCGGCGCCTTTCACCCCGGCATTCTCGTGCTCAGCATGCGCGTGTTCATGCGCATGCTCGGCGACCGGTCCGGTCGGGACACCCTTCAGCTTCCCGACCTTCGGGAGCTTCACCGCGCGCGCCGGCGCGATCTGCTTGCCGCGATACAGGCCCGTCGCCTCGTCGAGGCGGTGCGGGAGGCGGAGGTTGCCGGTCTCCTTATCGGCGACCACGTTCGTGGACGCGAGCGCATGGTGCGACCGGCGGTTGCCAGTGTGCCCGCGGGTGTGACGCATTCGGATTGACATATAAGAAACACCTTACCATGCGGCCTATAAAAAATCAAAAGCGCCGTCCTTTGTGAGGGCGGCGCCTTATCATCCAGACCGGATGCGTCAGGAATCCTCTAGGCAGCAGAGCGAGATGCTAGCTGCGCGTGATCCCGCAAATACATCAGCATCTCGTTCTCAAGACTAGTGGGAGACTCGAGACGGGCCGTGTAGTGCGGACAGAACCCGAACTTCACCGACCCGTTCGGACAGGACTCTTTTCCCTTATGCCCGCAAAACCGGCAAGGGGAATGTTGTTGTGTATCATCAAGGTAACCACCCTGAGACATCAACTGCAGAACACTATTGCAGTCCCGCATTTTAGAGACGAAACGTTCTCGCCCCTCCTCCTCCTGCTTCCTCAGAGACGATTCTCTGTTCATCAACTTCATCACGTCTGTCATTTCTTTATTCCTTTTTTCTAGAAAACTGTTTTATAGGATTGTCACAGCCCCTTGCGAGGACCGGCACCTTGAGACTTCAAAGATCACTTGCCCGGACCGTAATCCGAACAAGCTGTATTTATACCCTTATTCCTGCTTCGGGTCAAGGTGTAGGAAGGACTGGCGGTGGATAGCGCAGGGGCCGTACTTCAGAAGCATCTCGTAATGCATCTTTGTGCCGTAGCCCTTATGCTCGTCGAAACCGTACTGCGGATACTCCTTCGCGAGCGCGACCATGCGCCGGTCACGTTCGACTTTCGCAGCGATGGACGCGAGCGAGATGAGCGGGATGAGCGAATCGCCGTGGATGACGGTCTCCTGCGCGTATTCATCCGGCGCGCGCAACGAGCCATCCAGGTATACAAAAACATCATCCCTAAGCGCTGCATTCGCGGCGCCGGGCGAACCGCCTCCGGCGGTTTTAGCCGGGGCGAGGGCGTTCACGCCGCGCGTAAGCGCGCGGCGCACCGCGGGCACGATGCCTTCCTTATCGATAGTAAGCGCGTCCTCGAACTCGACCGTGAAGCGCACGTCGCCGAGCATATTGCGCACCACGAGCATCTCATAGAGCTTCTCCCGATTCTTCTCCGAGAGCTTCTTGGAGTCAGCGACACCGGGGAACGCCTTCCCCACATCGAACCCCTCAGGCACGGCAATAACCCCGACCGCCACCGGCCCGGCAAGGGGGCCCCGCCCCGCCTCGTCTACCCCCAGCGTGAATCTCATCAGAAAAGTATATACCCCGTGGGATAAAGCATCCCGACCATCCGCGGAAATGAGGCAAAGTTACCCAACGGAGTATACTGGGAAGCATGGCGAGTCGATTCATCCATTTGCATACGCATAGCCATTACTCGTTCCTGCAGGCGCTGCCCAAGATCGGCGAGCTCGTCGAGAGAGCGAAGCAAGAGGGCATGGACGCGATCGCGCTCACCGATACCGGGAACATGCATGGCGCGATCGAGTTCTACAAGGCTGCGACGAAAGCGGGGGTGAAGCCGATCATCGGTGTCGACGCCTACCTCGCCCCGCGCTCGCGATTCGAGAAGGATCCGACGCTCGATGCGAAGCGCTCGCGCATCGTGCTGCTCGCGGAAACCAACGAGGGCTACGAGAACCTCCTCGCGCTCGTGACGAAATCGTGGACCGAAGGGTTCTTCGAGCGGCCGCGCATCGACAAAGAGCTCCTGCGCGCACATGCCGCAGGACTCATCGCGATCCTCCCCTCTTTCGCGAGCGATATCTCCCAGCTTCTGCGCGCGGGCAACGCCGAAGGTGCCTCAGCGGCACTTGAGGAGTTCAAGACTATCTTCGGCGCTCGCAACCTGTTTCTTGAGATTACCCGCCACCCGCATGTCGACGGGCACGAAGCCCTCATGCAGCAGCTCATCGCGCTTTGCCGGGAGGGCGGCGTCCCGCTCGTCGCGCAGCACGACGTCTACTATCTCGACCCTGAAGACCGCGAGGCGACCGAGATATTGCGCCGCATCGGCCTCGGCGGACGCGACCGCCGCAACGAGCAGGAAGATTTTTCCTTCATCAGCGAGAAAGAAGCGCTCGCGCTTTTCAAAGACATTCCCGACGCGATCGACAATACGCGAAAGATTGCCGACCGTTGCTCCGTCGAGCTCACGCTCGGGAAATTCGTCTTCCCTGACTTCCCGCTTCCGCCCGGCACGACCGCCGACGAAGTCCTGCGCGGGCTCTGCATAAAGGGCCTCAAGGCGCGCGGGCTCGAAGGCCGCCCGGAGGTGATGGAGCGTCTCGAATACGAGCTCGACATCATCAAGTTCAAGGGGTATGCCGCCTACTTCCTCGTCGTGGAAGATCTCATCCGTTTCGCAACCGAGAATAATATCTACACCAACATCCGCGGCTCGGTCGCCGGCTCGATGACCACCTACCTGCTGCAGATCACCAAGATCGACCCGCTCGAGTACAAGATCCCGTTCGAGCGGTTCCTCAACCCGGAGCGCCCCTCGGCGCCGGACATCGACATGGACTTCGCCGATAATCGCCGCGACGAAGTCATCGACTACGCGAAGCGGAAATACGGCGACGGCCATGTCGCGCAGATCGGCACCTTCGGCACCATGATGGCGCGCGCTGCCGTGCGCGACGTCGCGCGCGCGCTCGGTCACGCCTACTCGACCGGCGACCGCATCGCGAAGCTGATCCCGATGGGCTCGCAGGGCTTCCCGATGACCATCGAGAAAGCGCTTGAGCTCGAGCCCGACTTGAAAGCCATCTACGACGAAGACGACGACGCGCGCGAAACCATCGACTTCGCGCGGCGCATCGAGGGCTGCGTGCGCCACGTCGGCGTACATGCCGCGGGCGTCGTCGTCTCGCCGACGCCGCTCATCGAGTGGACGCCGCTCCAGATGGACCCCAAGGGCACGGGCAAGCTCATCACGCAGTACGACATGTACTCCGTCGGCGAAGACGGCGTGGGGCTCACGAAATTCGACTTCCTCGGCATCAAGAACCTCGCCATCCTCTCCGACGCCATCGCGCGTATCAAGGAGACCCGCGGCGAGGACATCGACATCGAAGCCATACCGATGGACGACGATAAGACCTACCAGATGCTCGCCAAGGGCGACACCGAAGGCGTCTTCCAGCTGAACGGTTCCGGCATGACCCGCTGGCTGAAGGACCTCAAGCCGACCACCATCCACGACATCAACGCCATGGTCGCCCTCTACCGCCCGGGTCCGATGCAGTTCATCCCGCAGTACATCGAACGCAAGCGCAATCCGCGCCTCATCACCTACCTCGACCCGTTGATGGAACCGATCCTCAAACAGACATACGGCATCCTCGTGTACCAGGACGACCTCCTCATCATGGCGCACGAATTCGCCGGCTACTCTTGGGGCGAAGTCGACAAGTTCCGCAAGGCGGTCGGCAAGAAGATCCCCGAGGAGATGCAGAAACAGAAGGATAAGTTCATCCAGGGCTGCGTCGAGCACGCGAAGTGGCCCTTGAAGAAAGCGCAGCAGGTGTGGGAATGGATCGAGCCGTTCGCCGCGTACGGCTTCAACAAGGCGCACTCCGCTTCCTACGGCCGCGTCTCCTACCAGACCGCCTACCTCAAAGCGAACTACCCGGTCGAATACCTGACCGCCCTCCTCACCGCCGACTCGGGCGATACGGACGCCATCGCGGTCTTCGTCGCCGAAGCGAAGCGCATGCAGATTCCCGTCCTCCCGCCGGACGTGAACGAGAGCGGCTCGATGTTCACCGTGGTCGGCGAGCATAAGGACGCTATCCGGTTCGGTCTGTCTTCGATAAAAAACTTCGGCGAAGGCATCTCGGAAGCCATCATCGCCGAGCGCGCGGCGCATGGACCGTTCGCCTCGCTCTCCGACTTCCTCTCGCGCACGAGCTCGAAGAACCTCAACCGCAAATCGCTCGAGTCGCTCATCAAATGCGGCGCGCTCGACTCGCTCGCTCCGGACGCAGGCGGCCGCGGCACGCTCCTCGAGAACATCGAGACGATGCTCGCCTTCCATAGAGAGGCGACCGCGGTCGCGCCGCAGGACTCGCTCTTCGGCGCCCTCATGGCCCCGCCGCCGCTCACGCTCCCGGAAGGCACCCCGACCTCCCTTCTCGATAAGCTCGCGTGGGAGAAAGAGCTGCTCGGCATCTACGTCTCCGGCCACCCGCTCGACGCTTATCAAGAGATCACGAAGAAATCGCGCCTCTCCATCAAGAAGCTGAAAGAAGACCCGCGCTCCGGCATGCCGGTCATCCTGCCCATCCTCGTCTCGATCGTGCGCACCATCCTCACCAAGGGCGGCGAGAAGATGGCTTTCCTCACCATCGGCGATACGAGCGACTCAATCGAAGCTGTCGTCTTCCCCAAGCTCTTCAAGGAGCATGCGGCGCTCATCGTGCCGGACGCCTGCCTGCTCATCAAAGGGAAAGTCACGGTCAGAAACGGCGAGCCGTCCATCGCGATAGAGGAACTGAAGCCGCTCTGATTCTTGTGTGGTATCCTCTCCGGTATGACTTCCCTTGAAGCAAAACGCCATACTCTCGCTCACCTGCTCGCGCAGGCAGTCTTGGAGAAGTATGGCCCGAGCGGCGCACGGCCCCAGCTCACGCTCGGCCCGGCTATCGAGAACGGTTTCTACTACGACATCGATTTCGGGGCAGATGCCAAACCCTCCGAGGCGGACTTGCCGGAGCTCGAGGCACTCATGCGGAAGAACTTGCCACGCTGGACGGAATTTACGCACGAAGAGGTCTCTGCCGACCAAGCTCGCACTACGTTCTCCTCGCCCACTGGCGTTAACCGTTACAAATCCGAAATTATCGATGACATAGTCGCGCGTGGCGAGCCGATAACGCTCTATACCGCCGGCGGCTTCACCGACCTCTGCCGCGGCGGGCACAGCGAGCATCCGGCGAAAGACATCGCGCCCGACTCATTCACGCTCGACCGCGTCGCGGGCGCCTACTGGCGCGGCGACGAGAAGAACCCGATGCTCACGCGCATCTACGGCCTCGCCTTTGATACGAAAGAGGAGCTCGATGCCTACATCGCACAGCGCGAAGAAGCGAAGAAACGCGACCACCGCAAGATCGCGAAGGAACAAGGACTGCTCGTCTTCTCCGACCTCGTCGGAAGCGGCATGCCGATGTTCACCCCGAAAGGCAACACCATCCGCTCGGCTATCATCGATTACTCGC
Organism: bacterium; assembly: GCA_021813965.1. Taxonomy (GTDB): domain Bacteria; phylum Patescibacteriota; class Minisyncoccia; order Phycocordibacterales; family Phycocordibacteraceae; genus C7867-001. The sequence continues at coordinate 7,082 of JAKAJB010000005.1, forward strand.
GCGAGCTCAATGCCGAGCTCGGGTTCGGCGAGGTGCACACGCCGAACATCAACAAGGGCGAGCTGTTCAAGATCTCCGGGCATTACGACCAGTACAAAGAAGATATGCTGACCGTGCACTCGCAGTACGTCGAGGATGAGATGTTCCTCAAGCCGATGAACTGCCCGCAGCACACGCAGATATACGCATCGGCCCCGCGCAGCTATCGCGACCTCCCTATCCGTTTCTCCGACTTCGCCGTGCTCTATCGCGACGAGCGCCCGGGCGAGCTCTCCGGCCTCACTCGCCTGCGCGCCTTCTCGCAAGACGATGGCCACATCTTCTGCCGCGAAGATCAGATCGAGGGCGAGATAGCGAACGTCCTCGCTGCCATCCGGAAGGCGCTCGCCACCTATCATATCGACTACTGGGTGCGCCTATCGCTCCGCGACCCCGAGAAGAAAGATAAGTACATCGGTGAAGATTCAGTGTGGGAGAAAGCCGAGGCTATCATGCGAGGACTCCTCACGAGCAAGGGAATCCCCTTCAAGGAGGCGCTCGGCGAAGCGGCGTTCTACGGCCCGAAGATGGACATCATGGCTGTTGACGCGATCGGGCGCGAATGGCAGATATCGACCATCCAGCTCGACCTCAATATGCCGGGTCGCTTCAACCTCGAATACACTGCCGAAGACGGCACGAAGAAGACGCCGGTGATGATCCACCGCGCGCTTACCGGCTCCCCTGACCGTTTTATGGGCATCCTTCTTGAACACTACGCCGGTGCGCTGCCGCTCTGGCTCAGCCCGGTGCAGGCGCGCGCACTGCCGATATCCGAGAAGCACGTCGCGTATGCGCGGGAAGTCGTAGCGGCGCTCAGGGCCGCCGGCATCCGCGCCGATGCCGACGACGACAATGAATCGCTCGGCAAGAAGATCCGCGCCGCCAAGGGCGAGAAGATCCCCTACCTGCTCGTCGTCGGCGATGCCGAAGTCGAGGCGAAAACGCTTTCCGTCGAGAGCCGCGATGCGGGCAAGCAGGGTGCGATGCCGCTTGCGGATTTCATCGCTCATGCGAATGAAGAAATCAAGACACGTAAGTGACGTGTTGGTAAAAGAAATGCCGCGAGCCAAAGGCTCGCGGCATTTCTTTTACCGTACCGAGAATCAAGAGCCGGCGAAGTGAAAACAGGCAGTAAGACTCGGCCTGGCGGCCCGGAGCGCTACCTGTTTTCGTTTCGGCGGCGATTGATTCCGAAAGAGATTACGCACCCAACACTGCGAGCGCGCGCGTCAGCGCAAGCTTCGCGCCGGTCGCGCCGTCGGTATAGCTCGCGTCGATGGCAGTCGCGAGCGCGGCGACAAGTTTCTCCAGGGTCGGCGTATCGAGCCGCGCGGTGAGCCGCGCAACCGACGCATCATGCTCGACGCCGTCGATGCGCGACCGGTAGGTATCATCGAGCAAGCATACGACCGACGACATGAGGCGCTCCGGCGCTCCCCCGCCCTGCATATGCCGGCGGAGACCGGCGAAGACCGCAGTACGGTCGCCCATGATGAGAGCCGAAGCGAGATCGCGCTCTGCCGGCGGCGCATTTGCCGCTACCGGCTCGACCGCCTCTACCGCGGCTTCGGCGACCGGTTCGACATGCTCGTATATCGGCTCGACCTTCGGCATCGCAACCGTAGGTTCTTCGGCGGCTACCGGCACAGCGATCGGCGTCGCGTGCGCGCGCGAAAGGCCTTTCACGATGTCTTCGATAGAGAGTGCTCCATCGCGAGCGAATGACTTGAACCCGTCGAACGACGAATAGTGATGCTTCGGTTCGGGGAGTTTTTCTTCCGCAGCGGCCGGAGCCGCTTGTGTCGCAGGCACGATCGCCGGTGCGGGATTCGGCGCATTCAAGAGTGCGGAGACGCGCACGCCGAAATCTCGCGCTCGGCGATTGACGAACGGCATCGCGATGAAAAGTGCGACATACGAGAGGACGATCGACCATGCGATAAGCAAGAGCCAATAGAGAGTCGTGCCGACCGGGCCGAGATCGAGACCAGTGTAGGGAATCTGAGAAAGATACAGGTACGCGAGCGGCTGCTTGCCCAGGTGCGGGAGCGACGCGAGCGTAACCGTCGGGACAGTCGCGCTACTGCCGCTGCCTGCACCGCTGCTGGCGCTGCCGTTCCCGCCCGCGCCGCCACCGCCAGCGCCCCCACCCGATGGCGCAGCCACCGTGAGCGTCGCCGTGCAGGTAAGCGCCTGACCGTCGGTCGCATGGAACGTGCCGGTGTACGTCGTCGTGCTGCCGGGAGCGACAGAAACGGAACCGGAGGAGCTTGTCGCGACCGCAACCCCATTGTCGATATCCACGTTCGAGATATCCGTCCCGCTCCATGAAAGCGTCGACGCGGAGCCGGCGGTCACGCCGGTCGGCGTGACCGAGAGCGCACAAGTCGGCGCAGCGGCTCCGCCGCCACCGCCTCCGCCGCTAGCCGGCGGATAGGTACACGTCACTCCTGTCTGGCTCGTAGCTGCGGGATTGTAGTTCGTCGCGGTCTTATCCATGCAGCCGTAGACCGTCGTAGCCGGATAGGTACACGTCACTCCTGTCTGGCTCGTAGCTGCGGGATTGTAGTTCGTCGCGGTCTTATCCATGCAGCCGTAGACCGCGGAGGTCGCCGACGTCACCGTCACGGTCGCGGTGCAAGCGGCCGTTCCGCCTGCGCCGGTGACGGTCCCTGTGTAGGCGGTCGTCGCGGTCGGAGAGACGGTATGCGTACCGGACGCAACCGGTGTCACCGCACCGATGCCATTATCGATACTGAAAGATGATGCGCCGGTGGTCGTCCAGGAGAGCGCAGAGGATGCACCGGACGCGATAGATGTCGGGCTTGCGGAAAGCGTGCAGGTCGGCGCAACAGGCGGCGGAGGGGGCGGTGCGACCGAGATACCGGCTGTGCATGTCGTCTGACCGCCCGGGCCGGAGACAGTCATCGTATAATTCGCCGAACCTGTGACCGAGACCGACTGCGAGCCGCCGCTCGCCGAGACGCTGCCGATACCGTTATCGATCGTGGCGCCCGTCGCGGCGACGGTCGTCCAGGAAAGCGTCGAGGAGCCGCCGCCGTACGGCAGCGAAGCGGGGCTCGCGGAGAGCGTGCAGGTCGGCACCGGCGACACGATAGGCGGTGGCGGGAGCAGTGGCGGCGGGAGCAGTGGCGGAGTGGACGGAGGCAGAGCGCAACAAGGCGGAGCGAGCTGTGCGAATACTTGCGCCGGCGTCGTAAGGCCGAGCGCGAACGCGACGGTCATGCCAAAAATGACGGTCATGACCACGGTGAAAAATCCGACAAGAAGCGGATCGTATCTTTTAAGAAAACGAGTGTTTGATTTTTTCATTGAGTTACAAAAAGGAGTCTTGATGCGGCGGTTTCCGCCGCATCAAACCTCCAAAACATCATGCTACCTACTACTTCTTCCATCTCGACATGTCGACCTTGTCCCTGCCCCACGCCGGCCATTGCTGGCCGCCATACGGGATCGATACGATAGATACTCCGCGCCACGCCGACGGCTGGACAATCCACGAATCGGATTCTCCGAGCTTGTCGCTTGTCACACAGAGCGCGACATAATTCGCTTCTACTTCCCGAGGGAACCGGAGCGTCTGCCGCTCGGCATGGGCTGTGTATCTGCCGGTATGAAGCGGTTCGAATCCGGCCGGTATGACCGACTTCGGCCCGATCCAGTCACACACATCGCATGGCGATGGCAGAGCCGAACAAGCGTTTCCGTCGCAGAGTTGCCAACAAGCCGAGGCCGGAAGGCGTCTTTGCGCTAGGACGGAGAAACGGACCTCTTCGCCAGGTTTGACCGCAAACGCGACTGTCGCACAGGACGATGGCGGTACGGACGTCGCAACGTGCCGCGGAACGTACCGTTTACCGACGACATTGCCGCATGCGCCCGCGAGGATAGGCTCCCCCGTGTTCACGTCATACCACACCGCTTCACCCTTGAAAAAGGCGCGATGCCATCCGGCCGCATCGTAGCGGTGAGAATCACCCCTGACCAGCAAACGGCTCATGTACCACTCGCCTTGAGGAGCCGGTTGCTTCTTCAGGCTTCTGAGATACTGCGGAACTTCCAGGATACTTCCCAGATGCGCCTCCGGATGAGCTGCTCTTATGCCGACGAAATAGTCGCGAGCCGTCGCGCAGGAACCGGTAGCTTTACACCGCCGCGGATCGAGGACACGGTTCCCGGTCGCATCGATCTTGAGCGAACTGCCGACCAATGCGGCCAGCTCGGTCGGGGTCTTGAACCCTTCCATGAGCGGCATACCGGTGTGACGCTTTCCTGTTTCAGATGCCATCGCGGCTGTCGCTGCGATGACGAGAAGCAAGCCGAGAAACAGCACGAGGATGACTCGCGCGGCATTCCTAGTTATTACTTTCATGTGACGCTCTCCTTTGCACGTGAAGCCGCGCGAACGGCTTATCTTGATTGATTGAAAGAACTTCTCTCCCCCTTTTTGCGGGGAGTCGCGCGTGGTCCGACGTCAGCCGGACAGCGCGCGACTCTCAACAAAATCTGCGACGACGATGAAGCGATCCGTCTTCGTCGCGAACGAATTGCAGGTCACGAGCGTGAGCACGCGGCCGGCGACCGATAGCGGGATGCCGGCGTCGCTCGCGGCGCTCTCCTTCGAGACGCTCCTCACGCGATACGTATACGCCGCATCCGTAGAATACACGGTGATCACGTCGCCCGCAGCCAGCTTCTGGATCCCATCGAAGGTCTTGTATGCCTGATTGCCGACGATGGGCAGGTAGCTCGAATGTCCGAACAAGACGACATTGCCGATCTGCCCGAGTTTCGCCGACGTCGGATACCGGACCGCCCCCTTGAGCAGGAACCCATCGAGGATCCCGACATCGGTCGTGGCCGGATTCGCGATGCTCGCCGCGAGGCTTATCGCCGGGATCGCTATCTTCGCAGGTTCCTCGATGCCGAGCGCCGCCGCCGAAGACGTTGCGGTGGCCGGTGTTCTCGAGAGCGAATCCGAGGGCGTCTGCGACGCGTCCGGCAGCAAATCGAACCGCGCGAGCGTAAAGATACTTCCGAAGAATACGAAAGCGAACAGGCTGAGGAAATGCCATTTCCTCTCATAGGCCCGTTTTCCGGCTCGCACAAGCCGTACCGCTGTCATGATATGCCAATCCATAAGGTATATGGTCTTATAAAGACATACACCACAATGGACAATCTGTCAATTTGACACTTAAATGAGCACATGGTATACAGGACATATCCTATGAACACCTTCGGAACGGAATCCCCCTCCCGCCCGGCGGCCGTACACGGTCTTGCCGCGGTCGGTTTTATCACCCTGGTCGTCGCCGGCATGTGGCTCGCTGTCTACTCGACGCGTTTCGTCCCGACGGTCGTCGGCCGGATCGGCACTGCGGCGGTCTACCTTGGCTCGGTCTTCGCTCCCTCCCCGGCCGCTTCCCTCTCGGTCGTCCCGACCGCCTCGACGACGATCCCATTCGGGCAGGCGAGCTCGACCATCTCCACGAGCATCCTGGCCACAGCGCCGGCGGCGCCGAAACCGGTCACGCCGAGCGCCGGCAAAGCGACGACCGATGCTTACCCGCTCGGCACCACTACGCCGTCTGCCGCGACTCTTTCCGGACTGCCCGACCTTATGGTCAAGATAAATGCCGTCGGGTACCTCGCGACGAGCTCGGCGGAATCTTTCGTCGCGAGCTCGACCGTTCCTGCAGGAAGCCGCCCGGCGGTCAGCTTCACCATCAAGAACATCGGCACGAATGCGACGGGCGCATGGCGCTTCAGCGCGTCCATCCCCGCGCAAACCACCTACATTTTCCAGTCTCAGCCCCAGCAATCGCTCGCCCCGGGCGACAGCATCGATTACACGATGGGCTTCGATCAGGCGGACACAGGGGCGGATAAAGTCATCTCCATCACGGCGAACTTCGACAAGGCGGTCACCGAATCGGACATGGAGAACGACACCGCTTCGACGACCATCACCATCCTCGGCTCCTAGCGATACGAAAAGCGCCGCGACCCTTCAGGGTCGCGGCGCTTTTCGTATCTTAGACGTCCAGGTTCGCGAGACGTGCGTTCGATTGGATGAATGACTTACGCGAGGCGACGTCGGTGCCCATGAGGATGTCGAAAATGCGGTCGGCCGCTTCGGCGTCCTCGACGTTCACTCGCTTCAAGACGCGGCGCGCCGGGTCCATCGTCGTCTCCCAGAGCTCGCTCGGATTCATTTCGCCGAGACCTTTGTAGCGCTGGATGTTCACCTTCGTCGCTTTCTTCGCGGTGACGACTTCCTCCTCAATCTCTTCAGCAGCTTCCTCGCCATCGAGCGGATTCTCGACGATATCGGACGGCGCAGCGCCGAGCTCTTTCAGGACATCCTCTTTCTCCTTATCCGAATACGCGTACGCGACCGACTTCCCTTTGGTGATCTTGTAGAGCGGCGGTTGCGCGATGTAGACATAGCCGCCGTCGATGATCGGTTTGAAATGGCGGTAGAGGAGCGTGAGCAAAAGCGTGCGGATGTGCGCGCCGTCGACGTCGGCATCGGTCGCGATGATGATCTTATGGTAGCGCAGTTTCGAGAGGTCGAAGACGTCGCCGATGGCGGTACCCATCGCGACCACGAGCGCCCGGATCTCCACCGACGCGAGCATGCGGTCGATGCGTGCGCGCTCGACGTTCAGGATCTTGCCGCGGAGCGGGAGGATCGCCTGTGTGCGGCGGTCGCGGCCCTGCTTGCTCGAGCCGCCGGCAGAGTCGCCCTCTACGATGAAAATCTCCGATTCCTCCGCGCTCTTGGTCTGGCAGTCCGCGAGCTTGCCCGGGAGCGTCATGCCTTCGAGCGCGCCCTTGCGGAGCACGGAGTCCTTCGCGGCTTTCGCAGCCTTGCGCGCCTTGAGCGCGAGAAGGACCTTGTTGATGATGGCGCGGGCGTCGTCCGGATTCTCCTCGAGGAAAGCGTTCAACGCTTCGCCGAAGACCGCCGAAACGGCTCCCTGCGCCTCCATCGAGCCGAGCTTGCTCTTGGTCTGACCTTCGAACTGGATCTCGGGGAGCTTCACCGAGACGACAGCCGTGATGCCTTCGAGCACGTCGTCTCCCGTGAAGTTCTCGTCTTTCTCTTTCAGGATGTTCGACGCGCGGCCGTAGGTATTGAGCGCGCGCGTGAGCGCGGTCTTGAAGCCGGTGATGTGCGTCCCGCCTTCGCTGTTGTAGATGTTGTTCGCGAATGCCGTGATGCGCGGCGTGATGTCGTCGACATACTGGAGCGCGACCTCGACCGCCACCTTGTCCTGTTCGCGATCGACGTAGAAGATATTCTTGTGGACCGGCGTCTGATGCTTGTTATAAAAAGCGACGAGCGACTTCAGTCCACCCTCGAAGTAGAACGTCATGCTCGGCACGTCGAGCTTCTGATCGCGCAGGAAAATCGTCTCGGTCTCGAACGCTCCCTGTTCGCCGCGGGCATCGACCACGGCGATGCGTACGCCCTTCACGAGGTACGCCTGCTGGCGCAGACGCGTCTCGATCTTGTCGAGATCGAACACGATGCCTTCCTTGAAGATGGTGATGTCCGGCTTGAAGAGGACGATCGTGCCGTGCTCCTTGCTCGCGCCGACCTTCTTCACCTTGGCGAGCGGCTTGCCGATCTTGTACTCCTGCATATGCATGCCGCCATCCTGATGCACGACGACCTTCGTGTGCTCGGAGAGCGCGTTCACCACCGACGCACCGACGCCATGGAGGCCGCCCGAGACTTTGTATGCTTCGTTGTCGAATTTGCCGCCGGCATGAAGCACGGTCATGATCGTCTCGAGCGCGGAGACTTTCGTCTTCGGGTGGATGCCCACCGGGATGCCGTTCCCGTTATCGGCGACGCGTACGTAGCCGTCGGGCAAGAGCGCGACTTCGATGTCGTCGCAGCGGCCGGCCATCGCCTCGTCGCGAGCGTTGTCGAAGATTTCCCACACGAGATGATGGAGGCCCTCGGGACCCGTGGTCCCGATGTACATGCCCGGTCGCTTACGCACCGGCTCGAGACCCTCGAGGACAGTGATGGACGAAGCGTCGTACGCCTTTGTTTTCGGTTCTTTTTCGGTGTTTTTAGCCATGAAAATAGCCGTTTCCGGTTATCTCCAGTATAGCACGAATCGGCTTCGTTTTCCGCTCCCCGATCAGCGGACTTCGTAGCCCGCGGCGCGGAGCGCCGCGGAAATGTTTTCCACGATGCTGTTTACTTCCTCGTCGGTGAGCGTGCGCTCCATGGATTGGAAAACGAGCCGAAAAGCGTAGGACACTTTCCCCTCTTTCTCGAATCGGTCGAACTGATCGAGGCGCACCAAGAGCTCCCCGGCACGCTCGCGGATTGTACGCTCGATGATTGCTGCTTCGGTGCCAGACGGAACCCAAAGCGCGATGTCACGCGCGATGAACGGGTAGAGCGAGAATGGCTTATACGCGCCGAGCGCGTACCGCTCCGGCGCGTAACCGTTATCGTCTTCGATACCCGGCAGATCGGCGACCGGCTCGGAGGTTTTCACGACAAGATGCTCCCCGTCCTTCGTAAAGACGGTGCCGATCTCGAAGAGCTTCGGCTTCTGCTTCGGTGCAAGGACGAGCGGCGCGTACTGTTTCGCCTGCGCGAGCGCGGCAGCCATAGCGTCGTCGAGACCGGTACGGAGTGCCGGCATATTCTTATCAAGCGGATTGGCAAGGGTGATGTCACCCTTCCTCGCGAACGACTGCGTGGAGATCTCGGTGAAGCCGCGCTCGGTAAGGAAATCTTTGATGCACTCGATGCCGCGATACCGCGCCTGGTCGAGCGCCGCCGCGAGCGGAGGCAATTCTTGCGGCGCGATACGGTCATATCCGATAATGCGACCGACTTCCTCGACGAGGTCTTCGGGGATGATGAGGTCGGTGCGCTCGAACGGCGGCGTGACGGTGAAGACGTCGTTCTCGACGCTCGTATCGAGGCCGAGCCGGCGGAACACCTCTTCGATGTCCGCGATCGTGAGCTTCGAACCGAGCAGGCTGTCGACGCGGGCGTGCGAGACTGCGACAGGCGACATCTGCGGTCGTGACGGATGCACGTCCGTCACGCCTACGGTTTCTCCGCCGGCGATATCTGTGATGAGCTTGAGCACGTCGCGCATGCCGTAGGCGGCGAGCTCCGGTGACGGGCGGTTCTGGAAGCGCAGACTCGCGTCAGTGAAGAGGCGGAGCGATTGCGCCGCGCGGCGGGTCGTCGTGCCGTCGAAGTTCGCCGCCTCGACGATGATATCCGTCGTGTCGCTCGTGAGCTCCGCCGTCTTACCGCCCTTCACACCCGCGAGAGCGATGGGCATATCGCTATGCGCATCCGTGATGAGCTGGATGCCCGGCGACAGCTCATACTCGTCGCCCGTGAGCGTCGTGATCGTCTCTCCAGCTCGCGCAACGCGCACCCCGATCGCATACGCGCCATTTTTCACCTTGAGCTTCGTCGCATCAAACGCGTGGAGCGGCTGGCCGATATCGAGCATCACGTAGTTCGTCGCATCGACGACATTGTTGATCGAGCGCTGCCCCACCGCTTCAAGCGCCTCGCGCAACCATACGGGCGACGGACCGACTTTCACTCCCTTCACGAGGGCACCCATGTAGCGAAGACACTTCGTCTCGTCTTCGATCGTGACGGCAAGCTCTTCCGTCTTCGGGAACACCGGCAACGCCTCGCGGAGCGAGTCACTCGTAAGCGGCACGTCGAGTATCGCGGAGAGCTCTTTCGCGATACCGCGATGACTGAGGCAATCGGCTGCGCGATTCGGCAGCACCTTCACGTCCATCAGGTCCCCCTTCAGTTCGTCTATTTCAAATGCGTGGAACGTGAACGCGTCGGCGATCGCCTCTGCGTCGGGCAGCGGCGCGTCGAAATAGGTCTGGAGCCATTTCAAAGAGACTTTCATAGCTTCTTTTCATCAAACGCATAATCGAAACGGATGTCGCCCGAGTGGAAGAGGCGCACGTCGGGGATGCCGTACTTCACCATGAGCAAGCGCTCGAGGCCGCCGCCGAATGCGAAGCCTTGCACCTTCTCGGGGTCCAGTCCGGCGTTCCGGAGCACATTGGGGTGGAGCATGCCCGCACCGGCCGTCTCGAGCCACTGTCCTTCTTTCCCCGGCGCCTGAAACCATACGTCGATCTCGACCGACGGCTCGGTGAAGCCGAAGAAGCTCGGTCGGAACCGCACTTTCGTGTTCGGACCGAAATATTCCCGATAGAAACGGTCGAATGTGCCCTTCAAGTGCGCGAGCGTCACGGATCCGGTCGGACCGACGGCGAATCCGTCGAGCTGGTAGAACTGCGCTTCGTGCGTCATGTCGGTCGCCTCATTGCGGAAGACTTTCCCGGGATTGATGCGACGCATCTCGGTCGCGCCCGTCTTCGCCATCTCCTCGAGCGCGCGCATCGTCACGGAGGTCGCGTGAGTCCGGAGCACCTTCCCGGGCTGATCTTTGATCCAGAACGTATCCTGCATGTCTCGTGCCGGATGATCCTCCGGCACGTTGAGCGCAGTGAAATTGTGCCAATCGTCCTCGAGCTCGGGACCGTAGGCGACTCCGAATCCCATGCGCCCGAAGATGTCCGCCATCTCGCGGACGGCGATAGAAATTGGGTGAAGGCGGCCCGACTCGTTCACCCCGTCAGACAAAGGCGCGACGACGCTTTTTCCGTCTTCGTTACCATGTTGTACGCTCGCCTGTGCCGGTTGTTGATTCGCCATATTATCTAACGGGGTTCATGACTCCAAATATAGCAGATTATGGTAGAATGAAGCCATATATGAGTCAGGAGATGCTCACCTTCCCCTTCCTTTTCCTCGCTATCTTTTTCGAGTCGTTCGTCCTCGTGACGCTCCTCTCGAAGCCGGCGCGAGCGGCGCGAGCGCGCGTCCCCGGCGAGGCGGCGCCCTCAGTCGCAGTCATCGTGCCGTGCTGGAACGAAGCGACGACCGTCGCCGCCACCTGCGAATCGCTCCTCGCACTCGACTACCCGGCCGATAAGCTCGAAATCATCCTCGTCGACGACGGCTCGACCGACGCGACGCCCGCGGCGATGGCGCCGTTCGCCGCGCATCCGCAAGTACGCGTGATCCGCAAGGAGAACGGCGGGAAGCACACCGCCCTCAACACCGGCATCGCCGTGACAAAGGCGGAATTCATCGGCTGCCTCGACGCAGACTCCTTCGTCGACCCCGCGGCGCTCCGCGAGATCGTCCCCTGCTTCGCAAAACCGGAGGTCGCCGCGGTCACCGCAGCGATGTCGATACACCAGCCGGGGAACATGATCCAGCATATGCAGAACGCCGAATACACATTCGGCATCACGCTCCGCCACACGCTCGCTTCGATCAACGGCCTCTACGTCACGCCCGGACCGTTCTCTTTCTATCGGCACGAGACCATCAAGGAGCTCGGCGGATTCCGCCACGGCCATCAGACTGAGGACATGGAGATGGCGCTCCGGCTCCAGCACGCCGGCTACGAGATAGAGAACGCGCCGCGCGCGCGCGTCTACACCAAGTCGCCGGACACGGTCATGAAGCTCATCAAGCAGCGCACGCGCTGGACGAGCGGGTTCCTCCGCAACGTCCTCGGCGAATACCGCAGCCTCATCTGGTCGCGCAAGCACGGCGTACTCGGTATGCTTATACTCCCCATCTCCCTCATCGCCGTCGTAAGCACGCTCCTGCTATTCTCAGTAACCCTCTTCCATCTCGGCCAGAGCGCCATCACGGCTCTCCAGATCCGCGCCGGCATCCCGCTCGCCTATGCCTACCTGCCGCACGGCTCGTTCGACTGGTTCTACTTCCCCTCGAGTTTCTACATCCTGCTCGGCGCCACGACGCTTCTTACCTCGCTCTCCCTCATCATCGTCGGCAAACGCATCTCAGAAACGCCCGGGCGTATCGGCGTCGGGCTTGTTTCCTACGCCCTCCTCTACGGACTCGTCGTCCCGCTCTGGCTCGCGCGCGCGACTGCCGACGTCACCCTCGGCAAGAACCGCGGTTGGCGCGCATAAGCCGCCCGCTTGATACGCATGTCACTCGTCACCAGAAACGTCATCATCGCACTCGCTATCACGCTCGTGCTCGCCGGCACGGTCGCGTATGCGGTCGACTACTTGAACCGCGCGCGCATCAACGAGCTCTCAACGATGGAGGATCAGATTTCCATCGACACGCTCTCACTCGATACGCAGTTCTCCTTGCTCGAAGCGGCGCCGTGCGACAGTATCGCGTCCTCGACGACGCTCATAAGCAGTCTCGCCGACCTCGGGAACCGCCTTTCATACGCTGAGGGTCAGCTCGGTTCTGACAACGCGCAGGTCATCCGCCTCAAGCAGCAATACTCGCTGCTTGAGATACGTGACTATCTCATCACCAAGCAGCTGGCAGCAGCCTGCGGTACGAAACCGGTGACCGTCCTCTATTTCTACAGCAACGCCGGCGACTGCGCCGACTGCGACAAAGCGGGATACGCGCTCTCCTATCTGCGCACCACGTACCCCGGTTTGCGTGTTTACTCGTTCGACTACAACCTCGACCTCGGGGCGCTGAAGACGCTGGTGGGTATCAGCAAGGTGCGGGACACGCTCCCCGCGTTCGTGATAGACGGCAAACGCTCGTACGGCTTCACCTCCCTCGCTGCGCTCGAGAAGCAATTCCCCAAGGGGGCTCTGGCGACCTCGACGACGGCCCATCCGTAACCCAGCGTGCCCTACGACCTCAAGATCATTCTCGGCTCTGCAGGCGCGCTCATCGGCCTCTCCAGTTATGTCCCCTACTATAGGGACATCTTCCGCGGTCGCACGAAACCGCACCCGTTCTCCTGGTTCGTGTGGGGACTGGTGAGCAGCATCGCGTTCTTCGCACAGATCTCTTCCGACGGCGGTATCGGCGCTTGGGCGACCGGCGTCACTTCCCTCGCTTGTTTCTCCATCGCGCTGTCCGGCGTATTTTTCGGCGAGAAGCACATCACGACGCTCGACGTCATCTCCTTCACAGGCGCGCTCGCCGGCATCATCATCTGGCGTGAGACTCATGACCCGTTCTTCGCGGTCGTACTCATGGTCGCGGTGCATACTCTCGGTTTCGTGCCGACGTTCCGGAAAGCGTACCTGCGGCCGTACGAAGAGACCCTCCTGACCTATATCCTGAGCCTCTTCAAGTGGGGGTTCGGCCTCTTAGCATTGTCTTCCTTCACGCCGACCACCGCTCTCTTCCCTGCGGCAATCTTCACGATGAACTCGACATTCTCCCTCATGCTCTTCATCCGCCGGAAGCAGCTTACCCCGACAGGGACGCTGACTGCCTCGGCTGCGACGAAACTCTCGGCGTAAGCTAATTCAGGAAGAAATCCGCTTTCCCAAGCGGATTTCTTACAAGTGAGTTGCTCTTCAATCGTTACCTTCGGAGCCGCCTCTCGGATTCGAACCGAGGACCTACTCATTACAAGTGAGTTGCTCTACCAACTGAGCTAAGGCGGCTTGGTGCTACGGCACCTCGAGCGGATCGACGCCCGGATGCGTCGCCTGAAGCGTGTCTTTGAAATCAGACAGCGTCTTCACGAATTCGCGAGCGTTCTCGCGCGGCACAGCGGCGACTTCGGTCCGCGAGCGCAAGTGCCGCACGAGGCGCGTAAGGAGCCGCTCGGCCGCCCGCACGGCCTGGAGCGAGAGGTGCGCGATCGCGTGCCCGATGCGAGCGAGCGCATGATGCACCTCGTCCCGCACGAATGCGGGAAGGTCGACATGCGCCACGATGAACTCGGTGCGCTCGACATTCGTATCGAGCAGCGCGCGTTCGGCGGCGAAGAAACGCTTGCCGCGGCGCGTCTCGTAACGGGTGAGCGCGATAAACCCGGCAAGGAGCGCGAGCGAGGACAGTATGGCGGCAAGATGTGCCACGATAATCGATTATCGCGCGGAGAGACGCGCGAAACGGCTCACCTCGACCCGCTCCCCGAATTTCTGCGTCGCTTCGTTCAGGAGGTCGCGCACGGTCTTGCTCTCATCCTTGATGAACGGCTGCTCGAGGAGCACCTGGTCGCGGAAATAGCTTCCGAGCTTCCCTTCGAGAATCTTCTCCTGCATCTCGGCGGGCTTGTCGGCGACTTCCTTCCGGAACACCGCCGTCGCAGCCTCCTTCGCCTCCGGAGCGATCTCCTCAGTCGTCACGTACGCCGGTGCCGTCGCGGCAACCTGCATCGCGAGCTCGCGCGCAAGCGCGACAAACTCCGGATTCTTCGCGACGAAGTCGGTCTCGCAGGAGAGTAGTACCATAGCGCCGACCGCGCCGTCGTGGATGTAGCTCCCGATAGCGCCGGCAGCAAGCGAGCGGTCCGCTTTCTTATCGGCCGCGGCCGCGGAGTGCTTCTTGAGGATGACTTCCGCCTTTGCGACGTCGCCGCCGGCCTCCTCAAGCGCTTTCTTGCACTGCATGACCGAGACGCCGGTCTTATCGCGCAGTTCTTTTATCGTTGTTGTCGTGATTTCCATAGTATTTGAAAAAATAATAACACGCCGGGCGTGCAAGCGGCTACAGACACGGGAGGGAGCGGGTTACGCGACCTGACCCTTCTTGAACGCCTCCACGAGATCAGCGAGTACGAGGCGCACGGTCTCGCGCGATGCGTCGTTCGCGACGATCGGATACGCGACCTCCTTGAAGTTGCAGTCCGAGCTCATGAGCGCGATGATCGGGATGCCTGCCTCATTCGCCTCCTTGACCGCATACTTCTCGTGCTTGGTGTCGACGACGAGGAGCGCGTCCGGACGCTTCGCCATCGTCGTGATGCCGTCGAGGCGCTCTTCGAGGCGCTTCTTCTCACGATCCATCTTCACGAGCTCGAGCTTCGTGTGTTGCTTGCTCATCGCGCCGGCGGTCGAGGTGTCCGAGAGCTCCGCGAGGCGATCGATACGCTTCTTGATCTCGACCCAGTTGGAGATGGTGCCGCCAAGCCAGCGAGTGGCGACGAAGGGTGCCTGCATATCCTGCGCCGCCCTCTTCACGAGCGCCGCGATCTCGACTTTCCCGCCGACGAAAAGGACGGTCTTGCCCTCCTTCGCGAGCGTCTCCATGACGGCCTTCGCAGCATCGAGCTGCTCGGTCGTCTTCTCGAGATCGATGATCTCCTGGCGGCCCTTCGTACCGACCAAAAACGGCTTCATCGACGGGTGGCGGCGCGCCTTCACCTGCGCGAAATGCGCCCCCGTATCGAAGAGGCGCTTCAGTTCTGCCGTATCTTTCCCTGTCGTCATGTGGAGCTACTGTACCTGAATACCGGCCATTATGCAAGCGTTTCCGCGCTCGCCGTGCGGAGCGCGTCGACGACGGCGTCGAGGTTGCCGGCCATTATTTTGGGCAGATTGTGCCACGACTCGTTGATACGGTGGTCGGTGATGCGGTCCTGGAGGACGTTGTAGGTGCGGATCTTCTCCGAGCGGTCGCCGGTGCCTATCTGCGATTTCCGCTCAGCCGCATGCTTCCGCGCCTCCTCTTCATCATGCAGTTGCTCGAGCTTCGCCGAGAGGATCTGCATCGCCTTCTCCCGATTCCCGAGCTGGCTGCGCTCGCTTGAGGAGCGCACGTCGATGCCGGTTGGCCGGTGGATGAGCCGCACGGCCGTCTCGACCTTGTTCACATTCTGCCCCCCTGCCCCGCCGCTCCGAGAGAATTCCATGTCGATATCGGCCGGACTGATCTCGAACTTCGGCTTCGCGCGGATCGGCAGCACGGCGACCGACGCGGTCGAGGTGTGGATGCGGCCCGACTTCTCGGTAAGCGGTACCCGCTGCACGCGATGCACGCCGGTCTCGTAGCGGAGCGCGTCGTACGCGTCGTCGCCGGCTATCTCAAGCGTGAGGTCATCGATGACGCGCGTCTTCCATCCGCGGTGCTCGGCGTATTTCGCATACATATCCTTCAGTTCGTGCGCGAAGATGGACGCCTCGTCGCCGCCCGCGCCCGCGCGCAATTCCATCACCACCGAGACCGGCGGCGCCGAGTCCTCCTGCTCCTTGTCCTTCGCGAGAATCTGCTCTATCTCGGCGAGGATATCTTTCTGACGCGCGCGGATGCGCGCCTCATCCTCTTCAGCCATGTGCGCGAGCTCAGGATCCCCGGCGGCCGCTTCCTTCGCCTCAGCGGCTTCCTTCAGGAGACGCTCGTACTCCTCCGCGAGGTATGCGGTCGAGAAGTTCTTCTTGAATTCGGGCGAATATTCCATTCTGCTCACTTTACCTCACCTCCCCAAGAAGCGGAAACTGGTTTTGGTGAGGGTCAAGCGTAGTGCACGATGCTCCCGTAACCGCACCTGACAAATGAAGAACGCGCATATGTCATGCGCGTTCTTCACGTTACAAAAGGTAACGCACTCACCAAAACCAGTTTCCGCTTCCTTACTTCTTTGCCGCAGCACGCTGCTTGAACTTCTCGACGCGACCCGCCTTATCGAGCGTACGCTCCTCGCCCGTATAGAACGGGTGCGACTGCGAGGAGATCTCGACGGTGAGCTTCGGGTACTCTTTGCCGTCCTCCCACAGAGCGGTCTCTGTCGTGTGGACTGCCGAACCGATGAGGAAACGGGCCCCCGAGGCGATGTCCTCGAATATGACCTGTTTATACGCT
Source organism: bacterium (assembly GCA_021813965.1). Classification (GTDB taxonomy): domain Bacteria; phylum Patescibacteriota; class Minisyncoccia; order Phycocordibacterales; family Phycocordibacteraceae; genus C7867-001. Next base: position 23,808 of record JAKAJB010000005.1, read on the forward strand.
GCCGGATGGATATCTGCTTTCATTCCTCCGATTCTAGCACAGGCTTAGAATTCTTGGAAGGTCGGCACCACATTCACGAGTACCGTGGCGGTCGCTGCCCCGCCGTTGCAGGAGACGGTATAGGTGGACTGGGTGGTGACGGTAACGGCCTGGGAGCCGCTCGTGCCCGAGGCGGAGAGGCCGGGGCCGGTCACGGAGCAGCTCGTGGTATCGGTGGAGCTCCAGGTGACGGTCGTGGTACCTCCCGACTTCACC
>JAKAJB010000043.1 GCA_021813965.1 bacterium
TATCCTTCCTCGCCCTACTCGAGCTCGTGAAGCAGGGCGCCGTCGCGGCCGAACAGCACGAGCAGCATGGCGATATCCGCATCAGCCATACTGCGGCGAACACTGTCCCGCACTACGGATGACCTCAAGCATGGCGGCGAAACGTGATTGGTGGCGGAAAGGGAAAGCGCTCGACCTCTGGTCGATCCCGCACGTCCTCTTCGGCGTGCTCACCGGCTTCCTGCCGCAGCTGACCGGCCTCTCGTTCCTCACGGCACTCGCGCTCACGATCATCTTCGCTCTCTCGTGGGAAATATACGAGAAATTCGCCGAGATCAAAGAGACCGTCCTGAACAGCCTTTTCGATATCGTCCTGCCGGTCCTGTCGTTCACCCTTACGTCTCACGCGCTCATCTGGTATCCGATCTCTTATGACGACCTCGTCGTCGTCGCGACCGCCGTTTTCATCGTCTATGCCTTCACCAACATATCCGGCTGGCTCGCCTATCGCCGCCGCGACCATAACTTCCGGAACTGAGCGAGCATCCCCAGAACGGGGCGTTGCCGAGGGCGCTCCGCGCGACTATACTGACTGGATGATTACGCCTCCTGCCGCTCTCCACGCCCTCCTCTTCGCCGAAGGCGGTCCCGCTCCGAAGAAGCAGCTCGCAAAACTCCTTGGGCTCAAAGACGAGGAGCTCGCTCTGGTCCTCGCCTCGCTCACCGATTCGCTCAAAGGCAGCGGCGTCACGATCGTCGAGACCGAGACCGAAGCCGAGCTCCGGACCGCCCCGGAAGCGTCCGACATCGTGAAGAAGCTTCGCGAGAACGAGCTCGCGCGGGATCTGGGGAAGGGAAGCCTTGAGACGCTCGCGGTCATCGCGTATCAGAGCGGCGCATCGCGCAGCGAGGTCGATTGGGTGCGCGGCGTCAATTCCTCGGCCTCGCTCCGCACGCTCCTCATGCGCGGCCTCGTCGTCGGGCACGAGGACCCTTCCGACAAACGCCGCATCCGCTACCGCTTGACGACTGAAGCGCTCGCGCACCTCGGCATCGCGAACGCCGCTGACCTCCCGCGCGCAGCGGAGCTCGCCGCGACGACGCGAGCGGCCATCGAAGAGAAGGAGGCCGCATCCGCGGACTCCGCCGCCGAATAAGACATGGACTCTTCTGAACTCCAGAAATTGGCCGAACGCACCCGCTCCATGCGGGAAGCGGGTTTCGCTCTCCTTTTCGCGTCCGGCGTCCTCGCATTATTCCTTTTCCTGCCGAGCGTTTCGACAAAACCGGCGCCGGCACTGGTCGCCATCGCGACCTCGACGGCTCCTGACGCATTCGCGAACGTTCCGCTCCAAGCGAAAGCAGCCGTCGTGTACGACACCGTCACCGGGAAGATACTCTATGCGAAGAACGCTGATGCCCAGCTCCCGCTCGCTTCGCTGACGAAACTCCTTACTGTCTACGCGGCGCTTGCCGAGCTCTCGCCGGATACGCCGATCACGATTCCCGCCGATGTCACGCATCTCGACGCGCCTCATGCGTTTTCCGCGGGGCAAGTATTCACCCTCCAAGAGCTTGCACGCCTCACCCTCACAGCGTCGCTCAATGACGGCGCAACCGCCATCGCCGAAGCGACCGCCGCGCGCGAGGATCGGTCTCAGAGCCAGATGCTCGCCGGCGCTGCTGCGGCGCTCGATCTCTCCCAGACCTATGCGCTGAACGGGAGCGGTCTTGACGTGAGCACGGCTATCTCAGGCGGATACGGGTCGGCGCGAGACCTCGCGAAACTCGCCGGTGCGCTTGCGGCAGAAGCGCCGACCATCACCGCCGCGACGACGCATAACACCACGCAAGGCGTCTCTCTCGACGGTACGCATTTTTCAGTGAAGAATACCGATCCGATGGTCGGCACTATCCCGCACCTCCTCCTCTCGAAGACTGGCTACACCGATCTCGCCGGCGGCAATCTCGCCCTCGTCTTCGACGCCGGCATCCGCCATCCGATCGCCGTCGTCGTACTCGGCTCTACGGAAAAGAGCCGCTTCACCGACGGCACCACGCTTGTCGCAGCGACCTTAGCACACTTTGCCGGCGTTTCGTCCCTATAAGACCATGCTCGCTTCGAACCTCATCAAAGTCTTCATCCCCTCGATGACCTCCTTTGTCGTCGGTATCGCATTCGCGCCCCTTCTCACGCATTACCTGTACAAGTTCCGCGTATGGAAAAAAGCGACCGGGAAGACTGCGCTCGACGGGACTCCGGCGGTCGAGTTCGAGCGGCTGCGCACGACCGTCCATGCCGGTACCGAGACGAGGACGCCGCGCATGGGAGGCATCCTTATCTGGGTCAGCGCGACCTTCGTGACCGTCGGCATCTGGCTTTTGGCCCGCATCATGCCCATCCCTCTCTTTGAGAAGCTCGATTTCCTCAGTCGCAGCCAGACATGGATCCCGCTCTTTGCGCTTCTTGCCGGCGCATCGATGGGCTTCGTGAATGACCTTCTCGACATCCGTCCAGCGGGGGAGCGGGGGGTGCGGCTTCCGGTGCGGCTCCTGTTCGTCACAGCAGTATCGTCGTTCATCGGCTGGTGGTTCTATGCGAAGCTCGGCGTCTCGGCCATCGGCATACCGGGTGACGGCACCTTCTCGCTCGGCGTATTCATCATCCCTCTTTTCGTACTCATCACGCTCGGACTCTATGCCGGCGGCGTCATCGACGGCATCGACGGGCTTTCGGGTGGCGTCTTCAGCGCCGCCTTCATGGCCTACGCGGGTATCGCCTATTTCCAGAACCAGATAAACTTGGCGGCATTCTCCGCGACTTTGACCGGCGCGATACTGGCATTCCTCTGGTTCAACATACCGCCGGCGCGCTTCTGGATGACCGAGACGGGGACGATGGGCCTCACCATGACGCTCGCTGTCATCGCCTTCATGACGGACACGCCCGGAAACGGCTACGGCATCGCCGCGCTCCCGATCATCGCATTCCCGCTCGTGGTTACCGTCTTGTCAAACATCGTCCAAGTCGCCTCGAAGAAGTTCCGAGGGAAGAAAGTGTTCCGCATCGCGCCGCTCCACCATCACTTCGAAGCGATCGGCTGGCCGTCCTATAAAGTAACGATGCGGTACTGGATCATCTCCGTCATCTGCGCCATCGTCGGTATGACCATAGCGCTGCTGAAATGATATGAAGCTCGTCTCCGGCGATCGCGTGTTCCTGATGCTCGTGCTCACGCTCGCGCTCGCCGGCCTCGCCATATTCTCATCGGCGGCGCTCGGCCTGCTCGCCCGCGAAGCAAGCTCGGTATCGAAAGACATCCTGCTCCAAACCGGTCTCGGATTCGGTCTCGGATTCATCGCATTCTTCCTTGCACGCGCGATTCCGCTCGCCAAGCTGAAACATTACGCTCCGCACGCTTACATCGCGACGCTTCTTCTCACGCTGCTCGTTTTCATGCCGGGCGTCGGTTTCCATGCCGGCGGCGCGACTCGCTGGATCAATCTCCGCTTCACGACATTCCAACCCGCTGAAGCGCTCAAAATCGGCTTCGTACTCGCCCTCGCATGGTGGCTCGCACCGCGGACGCGGCAACTCACGAACCTCAAAAGAGGGCTGTTCCCGTTTATCGCATTCTTGGCTGTCCCGGCCGCTATCCTGCTCGCCCAGCCGAACACCTCGACGACGATGCTTCTCTTGGCGACCGGCGCGGTCATGTACTTCGTCGCGGGAGCGCCGTGGCGCGATTTCGGCCTCCTCGCTCTCGCCGTCATCATCGCCTTCGGCATCATCGTCCTCGCTCGCCCATACGTGCTCGAACGCGTGAAGACCTTCCTCAATCCTTCAGCGAATTCACTGTCGAGCGGATACCAGATACAGCAGGCGCTCATCGCCGTCGGCTCGGGCGGTCTCATCGGGAAAGGACTCGGCCAAGGAGTCGAAAAATACAACTACCTGCCGGAACCGGACGGGGATTCCGTCTTCGCCGTCTTCGCCGAGGAGACCGGTTTCATCGGCTCATTCATCCTCCTTGCGCTTTTCGTGGCACTCGCTGCGCGCGGCATCGTGATAGCGGGACGCTCGAGCGACCTCTTCGGCGGCCTCATCGCCGTCGGATTCTCATTCCTCATCATTTTTCAAGCATTCATCAATATATGCGCGATGCTCGGCATCATCCCGCTCACCGGCCTCCCGTTGCCGTTCATATCCCATGGCGGGACCGCGCTCGCTGCCGCCCTCCTCATGTGCGGCCTCATCCTGAACGTCGCTGCCCATCGCAAAAGCTGAAATGGTATACTGGGCGCTATGAAAATCGTATTTACCGGCGGCGGCACCGGCGGTCACTTCACCCCCATCATCGCCATCGCTGAGGCGCTTTCCGACCTTGTCCGGGAAGAGCACTTGATCGAACCGACGCTCTACTACCTCGCGCCGAATCCGTACGACGAGAAAGCTCTATTCGAGAACGGCATCGCCTACATCCGCATCCCGGCAGGGAAGATCCGCCGGTATGCTTCTCTCCGGAATGTCACCGACTTCTTCGCGACGGTCGCGGGGACGGCGACCGCGCTTGTGACGCTCTTCCGCATCTATCCCGACGTCGTCGTGAGCAAAGGCGGCTACGCGAGCGTGCCGACGGTACTTGCCGCGCATATCCTGCGCATCCCGATCATCATCCACGAATCGGACGCGAAGCCGGGCCGCGCAAACTTGCTCGCCGCGCCGTGGGCCGACAAGATAGCCATCGCGTTCGACAGCGCCGCCGCGTATTTCCCGGCGAAGACGCAGAAGCGTATCGCCCGTACCGGCATCCCTATCCGAAAAGCGCTTATGCGTGTCGAAACTGAAGGCGCACGACAGTATCTCGGACTCGAAAAAGACGCACCGACCATCGTCATACTCGGCGGCTCGCAAGGCGCGGTGAAGATAAATGAGATGGTACTCTCCGCCCTCCCTGAGCTCGTCGCATTCGCGAATGTCATCCACCAGACAGGTTCGGCGAACCTGAAGAA
>JAKAJB010000044.1 GCA_021813965.1 bacterium
TCCGTGAAGATGTCGGAGCATATCGGCATCCCCTTCACAGATGACTTTGTCGTTCTTTAGAGAGCACAGCGCGATGATTGACTGCGTTCCATCGCCATTGAGCCGGTAGATTTCGACTTTCTTCATGGTTTTATGCATTGAATCTTATACGCCACCCCAGTCGGGTCGGCATAGATTTCTTCGCAAGATTTGTCACAATGCCTCTTGCACGGAAAACAAGCGCATCGATTTCTTCAGCGGAGAGAAGGCCGTCCATTTGCGCGCGGAATTCCTGTTCCACTCCCGGTCGTGACGAAAATTCACTGAGACGAGCCAGTACATCCGTAGGGACTTCCTTATCGGAACTGCCGGATAAGACGTGTGCCGCCCTCCAGCGAAGACTATCTTCATCACCGCGTTTGTTGAAAGCGAAACCGTTGTCGATGGCGTATACATTCCCCTCTTTCAGCAGAAAGTTGCCTCCATGACGATCGATATTCCAAATGAGATGGTCGAAAACGGAGAGTCTGGCCAGTGCCTTTTCATATTTCTTATCCCGTCGCTTACCGATGATATTCACGCTCTCGAAAATGGACGACCGAACACGAGCAGTGAGCCTAAACCCCGGTTCCGTATCGGGAATAAATTCCTGGACACTACCGACTTCTCCGTTTAGCTCGCGAAGGATGGTGGGAGGGACGAGCTTGAAGCCGAAGAATTCGCTTACCAGATAGGCCGCCCGCTCCCTTTTGTAATATGTCCCGGGTTTGACATGATCATTAAGATGATCGCCTGCAAAAGCCTCTCCGCTCGCCGGCTTGAGACCACTGAACCGTCGTCTTTCAATGCGATGAACTCGGTCTTATTTATCCCGCCTCCCAAGACAGACGTTCGCTGCGCTTCATGCGTCCCCATGACTCTCTCATGCGGGGACGTAAACGCTTGTCTTGCGACAAGGCCCCGTCTCTCGGATAGTTCAAGATTCTCTAGAGCGCGCGCCAAATCTTTCTCCCTGCCTTCAATCACCGCATTTCTCCTTTCTGCTTCAGATTCCTCTTCGAAAGAATTCGCGACAACGACATTGGTTAATTTCTCTAGCGCAAGTACTGACAGCTGCTCCTCTATTTCCGATTTCCTCTGCGCAATGCTTATTTCCATGCCCGAATCGCCCTCTTCTCCCCCAAGCATGCCGAGGCGTTCTTTTGCGGCAACCAAATCTGCGGCATCGGCAGACTCGCGCTTAGCACGAGCCATCTCAAGATCGGCTTCTCGCGCTTCAGCAACAGCCGATACGGGTGCTTCCGCCCGAATATCCATCGGCATTTCCTGCTGTTCATCAGCGATGCCCCGTTTGGCATCCTGTGCATTCATTTTTTCTTGATGCATGGTAAGCCACGCCATTCTAGCACCCTGAAGAGGCTCCGTCTCCGGCCGCACCTCAGACACGCATCCGTCGTCGAGAAGCCGGTCATTTAAAAATGCCGAGCGGAGAAAGCGTGTGCTGTACCTAAGCGCCGATAGACGTTTTGACAAACGGGATCCTCTTGACAGCCTCTATCAGGAAGAAGCTGGCGACGGCGGCGACGATTATAAATACGAAGAAAACGGGCGGTAACGGCTTGATAAAGATGCCGAATCCGGCTATGAGCGACGAGAAGACCAAGGAAAAGACCACCGCCGCAGCGAGAACCCCCTTGGGACGTACGCTCCAACCGAACGGCCAGGCGCGAATGGCGAGCAGAGTAGTTGCGCCGAGGTAGATAAGCGAACTGTATACCACCGTCCGTATGACATCGAACGGGTAGCCGTCGTGCCGCGCGAGCACATAGAGGCTCATGGTAAACGCATAGGGCACCAGGGCGACCAGGAACGACCCCGCGACGAGGCCGGGGATATTCCATCGAGCCGGGCGGGCCAGGGGTCTGGTATGGTCCGCCGCTATGGATATGGTCACGAAATCGTTTGAGAGGAGGATAAGGATGGCGATGAGAGGCGACAAGATATACGAATGGGTCAGCACGAATATTATCGTGGCGATGAACAGCGATTCTATGGATTTTATGATCTTGTTCAATACCCACGTATGTATCCTCGTATACACTCTCCGCCCCGCGGTAACTACCCTCCGCACCCCTTCGAGGCCTGCGCTCGTCAGCATGAAACTTGCCGCTTGCTTGGCAACCTCGGTGGCCCCCGAAACGGCGATGCCTACCTCTGCCTGATGCAGTGCCGGAGCGTCATTGACGCCATCACCGGTCATACCGACCACATGGCCGGCTTTCTGCAGAGCTTCGATGATTGCCAGCTTGTCTTCCGGGTACGCTTCGGCAAAAATCGCGCCTGTGATCGCTCTGTGCGGATCCCTCTTGAGGTCGGAGGGCGTAAAGACGTCTCCCTCCAGACCGAGCTCGCGCGCCACCGCGCTGGCCGTGACCCGGCCATCGCCGGTAATCATGACCAATCGCACCCCCAGACCGGTGAGCTCGCGGATGAGCGCGGGCGCATCCGGGCGGATCGGATCGCTCAAGCCCATGAGGCCCGCGCACTCTTCCCCCGCATGCGCACTGGAGACGATGACTGCCAATACGCGCAATCCTTTGGCACTCATCTCGGCGGCATCCCGCATAGCCGCATCGGCAAAGCGCACGTCGGAAGAGAGCAGCAGGTCCGCCAGACCCTTCTCTATCCCAACTCGCCCCGTCTCTTCGATGATCTCCGCCCGCGTGCGCTTCGTCGACGAGTCAAACGGGGTGAAGCTGACGTGCTCGGGGACAGCTATGCCGTTCTCGGCGGCCCTTTTAAGGATAGCTTGATCGATGGAATCCTCATCCGCCGTATCGCTCGCTGCTGAAGCGAGAGCTATCACCCGATTCTCGTCATTGGTGCCGTATGCGGTGATGGCGGAGACGGCGAGCTTGTTGAGCGTCAACGTCCCGGTCTTGTCGCTGCACAAGACGTCCATAACCGCGGCTTCCTGAACCGCTCCCAGGCGGCGAGTCAGGACACGCTTGCCCGTATCTTCGCTATCCTCGCCGTCGGTGCTGAGCTGCAAGGCGCCATAGGTCTGAGCGACGACGAACATCGTCGGGAAAGCCACCGGCACCGACATAAGCAGAAGGACGATGACGTAATTAGTGATCTGGATCCCCGGAGCGCTCACCAGGACACCGAACACGATGACGCCGATAGCGACGCACACGTTGATAATAAAGAAGTACTTGATTACGGCGAAGATGACCTTCTCCATATGCGTCGGCGGATGGGACGTCTCGAGCAATTCTGTCGTCTTCCCGTATCGGGTCTGCTTCCCGATTGCCGTCACGCGCGCCGTCGCTTCGCCGCGCCGCATGACACTCCCGGAATAAGCGCTATCCTTCGCCTCAAGGTCCTTAGGCAACGACTCGCCGGTGAGACTCGAGAAGTCCACGCTTGCCGTGCCGTCGAGAAACTCCGTATCCGCCGGGATTATATCGCCCGCTCGCAGGCGCACGATGTCCCCCGGGAGCAATTCTCGGGCGGGAAGAATAACCCATGTGCCATCGCGCTTGACCCGCGCTGTAACCTGAACCGCTTGGCGCAGGACTGAAAGAGCCTTATCCGCCGAACGGTGCTGCAGGATATTGATACCGCTATTGATGAGAAGAAGTGCGATGATGATAAGCGCTTCTGTCCGATTCCCCGAGAAGAACGTCACTACGACCATGAGCTCCATGAGCCAAGGAAGCGGCCCCCAGAAATTCCTCAGGTACGACATCAGCAGATTCTCATGGAATTCAGATAATTCGTTGTAACCGTAACGTGCGCGCAATACTGCGAGTTCGGCATCTCGCAAACCACCGTACCGCCCTTCGGCAGAGGTGTCGGCAGCAATCGCCGGGGCTCCGATTATTTCCGTTCGCATCGATTCTCATCATAGCGCGTCTAGCTATGGACAGCGAGAAAAGCACCGGACCGTGAGATGAGTAGCGCACAGCCTCCACGCAAGGGATACCGGTGGAGGCATCATATGACCGCAGGAAAAATGGAGTGCGGAGATGCGCGGGTCGGATCGTTCAAGTCGTATCGCTCGTCGCTATTCCACATGATCGCAGGGTACTGATAGGAATATCAAGAACGGGCCAAGCGGGCCAAACGCCGAGCGCGAAGATAGGACGGCGGAGACGGTCTGAATGCAGCAAAAAAACAGCGCGTGACATGCCGCTTTTTTCGTTCGGCTTTTATTGAGGCCTTGTGGTCACGCCGCCTCAGCGAAATAGCTATAACACGACAACATTTATAGTCAATGCGGAGGCGGGGGGATTCGAACTCCCGAGACCCTTTCGAGCCTGCCGCCTTTCCAAGGCGGTGCACTAGACCACTATGCGACGCCTCCGTGTACGCTCAGTTATACCAGAAAAACCCCTCTCTTTCCAAGCTGTCTCAGCCGACAGCCTTGAGAGCCGCCGGATCCCCACCATCGCCGTCGCCGTCCGAACCGTCTCCTCCCTGCGGGATTTCCGAGAAGAGCACGACTTTGTCCTTCCCTTCTTTCTTCGCGACATACATCGCTTGATCGGCGCGTTTCGTCATATCTTCGGCAGTGTCGTCCTCTCCCCGGAAGGAGGCGAGGCCGATGCTTGCCGTCACGTTCGCTTCGTCAGCGCGCAGGACGATCCCGTTCTCTTTTTCATATTCGCGCTTCGCCTCGTCTGAGCTCCGCTTCACCGCCTCGCGCAGTTCCCCGGCCAATTTCCGAGCGACATCTTCATCGCAATCGAGGAGGATAGCTGCGAACTCGTCGCCGCCGAGGCGCGCGACGACGTCGGTTTCCCGGGACAGGACTTTCTGCATATGTGCGGCGATCGTCTTCAGGTACAGGTCGCCTGCGTCATGCCCGAGACGCGGATCATCGTTTATGCTCTTGAAATGATCGATGTCTATGAACAGCACATGCACCTGCTGAGGCATGCCGCGGCTCTCAAGACGATGTGCATGGCTCACCTCCCTTCCCAGCCTTTCCTTGAAACT
>JAKAJB010000006.1 GCA_021813965.1 bacterium
CGAGTTTCTGCACTTCTTCAGCCGTTGCCATGCTGGAAACAGTATCACGCCGCGAGCTTTTTGAGGAATCCGGCTTCATCGACGACCGGGACGCCGAGCGTCTGCGCCTTCTCATACTTGCTGCCGGGATGCTCGCCGGCGACGACGAACGAAGTCTTCGATGAGACCGACGCGGCGGCTTTGCCGCCCGCGCGGCGCACGCGCGCCTCGGCGTCTTCGCGCGAGAGCGTCGGGAGCGTGCCGGTCACGACGACCGTCTGTCCGGCAAGTGGCCCTTCTTCCGGCGCGACGACCTTCGCGACCTTCAGATGCTTCTCCAGGCGCTCGACAAGCGCCCGATTCTCGCGAGAGGCGAACCATGCTGCGACCGACGCGCCGATGATGGGGCCGATGCCCTCGATGGTCGCGAGCGCCGCCTCATCGGCGGTGCGGAGCTTCGCGAGCGTCCCGAAACGCGTCGCGAGAACGTAGGCGGTCTCTTCCCCCACGTGCGGTATGCCGAGCCCGACGAGAAGCCGGTCGAGCGGCACGCTCGTAGCGGCGGTGATGCCGCTGATCAGATTAGCGGCTTTCGTCTCTTCGAATCCCTCGAGCTCGAGCAATTCGTCTTTCGTGAGATCGAAGATGTCGTCGAAGTCGGATATGAGCTCGTGCGCCATGAGAAGCTTCACGGTCTCCTTCCCCATGCCGTCGATGTCGAGCGCGCTCTTCCCGGCGAAGTGGATGAGCTTGCGCGCCTGCTGCTCGAACGAGCCCGCGACGGAGCAGCGATGCGCCGCCTCGCCCGGCACGCGCTCGATCGCGCCGTCGCCGCCGCACAAGGGCGAGTGCGTCGGGAATTTCCACGCCGCCGTCTTTGCCGGGCGCAACTCCCTGATAACCGACACTATCTCGGGGATAATGTCGCCCGCTTTCTGCAGGATGACCGTGTCGCCCACGCGGATGTCCCTCTCCCGTATGAAATCCTCATTATGAAGCGTCGCGCGGGCGACCACCGTGCCCGCGACGGCAACCGCCCGCAGATGCGCGACCGGCGTGAGCTTCCCGGTACGGCCGACCTGCAGCGTGATGTCTTCGACGATCGTCTGGACTTGCTCCGGCGGGAACTTGTACGCGATGCCGAACCGCGGCGCCTTGCCGGTATACCCGAGCAGCTCTTGCGTCGCGTGCGACTCGACTTTCAGCACGACGCCGTCGATCTGATAATCCACCCGGTCGCGAGCGCTCCCCCGCCACTGCTCCCAATAGGCGAACACCTCGTCGAGCGTGTCCGCATGGCGATGTTCCGGATTCACCGGCAAACCGAGCACTGCGAGGTACGCGAGCTCGTCGCTCTGCGATGCCGGGAACGCTTCCTCCGTCGCGGCGACATCGTAGACGAAGACACCGAGCGGGCGGCTCGCGGCGATCTTCGGATCAAGCTGGCGGATAGACCCGGCCGCCGCATTCCTCGGGTTCGCGAAGAGCGGCTCGCCCTCCTTCTCGCGAAGCGCATTCAGCTTCGCGAATCCGGAACGCGTGAGATACACTTCCCCTTCGGCGATGAGATCGACGGGCCGCGCGAGGTATTCCGGCACCGAAGCGATGGTGCGGATGTTATGCGTGACGTCTTCGCCCGTGACGCCGTCGCCGCGCGTCGCCGCCGTCACGAGCACCCCCTTCTCGTACGTGAACACGATCTTCAGCCCGTCTATCTTGAGCTCGAGATCGTACGACGGCGTCGTCCCGGAGAGCTTCCGCACGCGCTCGTCGAAGGCGCGGATATCGTCCTCGGTGAACGCGTCGTTGAACGACCATTGCGGCACCTTGTGCCTGACTTTCGCGAGAAACGGCACCGGAGCGCCCGCGACCACCTGCGTCGGCGAGTCCGGCGTGACGAGCTCAGGGTACTTCTCCTCGAGGAGGGCGAGCTCGTATTTGAGCGAATCGAGCGCATCGGGTGAAATCGGCGAGAGGTCTTTCTCATGCTGAAGAGCGCGATATTTCGTGATCGTGCTCCGCAGCTGTTTCGCCCGCTCGTACTGCGCTTTCGAGGCCTTCATACCCTCAGTATAGCGAATTTCGGCCCCTAGTAGTGCGCGCTCAATCCGCGAGAGGCGAAGCGCGCGCCGCCCGGAGCGGCCACCGTCGCACATGGGACATCGTACCCCTGAGAATAGAGGTAGGTCAGCGTGGAGACTGCCGATGCCGGTTTTGAGATCATCACGTCGGCGCAGTGCTCCCCGTTGTCGAGCTGGAAACGCTCGGTCACGATCCATGCAGATGCGGTATGCGACACTACCGACGAGGAGACCGGCGAGGTCCCGCCACAGGTCATGGACGGAGCGGGGGCCGACATGTTCGACGTATACGCGAAGGTGTCCTGCTGCTGATCGGCGTACAGCGCGCATTCGAGCGCGGCATCAGCGACGTAGAAGGCGTACTGCGACCCGAGCGCGCCGGACGCAAGCACTTCCTGCTTGTAGCCGAGGCTCCCGAGCGCGAGACCGAAGGTGAGCATGACCGACATGAAGATGACGGCGATGAGGAGCGCGAACCCGCGTTGTTCTTTTTTCATTGCCATGGCGTGAGGTGGTCGGTGACCGTGACCGTGTACGGCGTCCCGTGGAAGCTCCAGGAGACCTTCGACACGATCTCCTCGTCATCGGGGTATCCAGAAATGTCCACCGCCTGCACGGTGCGCGTGAACGCGGTCTTCACCTCATTGCCGAGATTGCTCTGCTCGGTGTAGATATTATTCGCGATGTAGAGCGGCCCGCACACGGGATAGGGCGTACCTGAAACGGAGCATTGCTCAAGCGCGAGGCCGCTGCCGGTGCCCATGAGACGGGACGGGTCGAGCGTGCAGGTCGTCGCGCGACATTGGGTGATTGCGGCCGCATCCGATCCTGATATGAAATCGGTCCATGCGGCAGTCGACACGTTCGCGCCGCCGGTCTTGTACGCGGCGAGGTATTCATCATCGCGCATCGCGCGCACGTACTCGATGCCTTCCTGCGCGAGATACGATGCCGTCAACTGGTCCCGAGCGACCTCAGTGGCGACGAGCGCATGGCTTGCCGACGACAGCGGCCCGGCGATCGCAAACGTAAGGATAGTTATCGCGATCAGCGTCTCGACGAGCGTGAATCCCTGGGTCGTGCATTTTTTCATGATCATATGTCGCTTCCGCGCATCGTCGCCCCCGTCTCGACGTTGAAGGACTGCGTCTTCCCCGCTCCCGCCGTAACGGTCCCCGCCATGATGATGGTCACGCGAGACTGCTCGTAGTCGCCGGGCGCCGGCTGCGTCCCGACGGCGTAAAACATGAGCGAGGAGATCGTGACCGACGGGTCCGTGAGAGGGCTTTGCGTGGCCCCGACGGTTTTCTCCAGCGTCGAACCGGAAAGGCTATACGTCACCGCCGTGCCGCTCTTATTCTTGAAAGAGAAACTGCCGGGATTCACGCTGAGCAGGCACGGCGGCACCGACGAGCTGCAGTAGCCTGATCCCGTGCGGATGTCGCGCGTCATGGCTTCGAGGGCGAATGAGAGGCTGTCGATGCCGGTCGCGATGCCCTGCGCCTGGCGGTTCAATCCGATCATCATGAGATACGCTCCGGAGGAGAGCGTCATCACGAGCGCGAAGACGCCTATCGCGATGATGAGCTCGATGAGCGTATACCCTCTGTACAGTCGGTCTTTCATGGGCATGAAGCGGCATTCGCCGTTATCTCCCCGGACGCCGCTACCGAGACATACCTCGACCCGCCGAGCGGCGAGGTGATGGCGAGACACGCGCCCGTCACCGGAGACAACGACGAATAGAGGCCGTTTTCACTCATGAGCGGGTCGGGGTTCGGGCGCGCGAAGACGATGTCGAGCGTCGCGAGGCTGCTGCCATGCGACGAGGCGCATGTCCACGCACCGGCGGCGAAAGCGCAGAAATCGCTTACGGTAATGTTATTCCCGAGCGTATAATTCGAGACCGTCGTATCTTTGCCGGTACCCGACTCATAGCTGCAGTCGCCCGGTTGCGCATCGAGGCCGCCGCCCGTGTTCGTGGGAGCATGGCACGCCGACCCGGATGAAGCCGCCGGATACGAGTCCGCGAAAAGCAGGAACGAACCCGGTGTCGCGCGGTCGAAATGGAGGCCGTACCCCGTCGGTACGGCGCTGAGCGCATGGCCGCCGAGACCGTAGGTCTCGGCGCCGCGGAGCGACAGCGCGACGTCGTACGCGGTATTCGCGAGGATGAGCGTCTTGTTGAACGAGCTCTGGCTCGTGAAGATGATGCCCGAGATGATCGTGATGATCGCGATCACCACCAGAAGCTCGATGAGCGTAAACCCTGAAGCCAGGGTTTCCTCCCTGCGCTCGCTCGCAAAAGAGAAATAAGAATTCCTCTTTTTGCTCACTCGTTTTGCGGTAGCGAGGCCGCGCTCGCGAGACGCGAGCGCCACCCCTCCGGACTGGGGTCCTACCGGATGACGGCGGTGATGAGGGTGAAGGGGTTCCATTGGGTAAAGTACGCGAGGAGGAAGCCGGCGGCCAGAAACGGCGCGAACGGCACCTCTACCCCCATTCTAGAGCCCCGCGGCCTCTGCAACAACAGCGCGATGCCGATAACCGCGCCGATCCAGAATGAGAATATGAACCCGGGGAATGCCGCCGCCCCGACCAGCACCGACAGGCCGAACGCGAGCGGGGCGTCCGCGAAGCCCATCGCTCGCCCGCGCGAGAATACGTGGATCGCCGCGAGGCTCATCGCGATCAGGAAAGCGACGAGAAGCGTCTGCCCGAATAGGGCGAGTGACGGCGCATCGAAATACCCCGACAGCAGGCTTACCGCCACGAAGCTGTAGAGAAGCGACGGCGGCAGTATCTGATGCGCGAGATCGTAGAGGACGAGCGCGAGCAGAAGTGCGAGCGCCGCGAGCAGGAACGGAAGCGCGGGCGTAAGACCGAGCGCGAGATACGCGAGTACGAACAATCCCCCGAGGAGCGTCTCGGTGAACGGTGCGACGAGCGACAGTCGCGTCCCGCAGCAGCGCGTACGGCCGCGATGGGTGACGTAAGAAAAGATCGGCACGAGCGCCTCGGGCGGGAGCGGCGTGTCGCACGCATCGCAGCGCGATCGCCCGGCGAGGAAACTCTGCCCCGTATTGAGCCGCACGGCGATGACGCCGACGAAACTCGCAATGATCGCCCCCAAAATGAAGAACGTGCCGATCAGAAGCGCTTCCATATACCGCTCAGTATAACGCACACGGCCCCGCGAGAGCGGGGCCGTAAAATCATCCGAAGAGAGCTTCCGCGGCTAGCAGCTGGTGGCCGTGGCCGAGAGCGCTGCGCCGGTCGTGGTTCCTGTGCCGGTATTATCGACACAATAGAACGTGCTCGGAGTCGCTACGAGTGCAGCCGAGACCGCATACGATTTGCCGTCTGCCGAGACGTTGCAGACCATGCCGGCTCCGGCGTTCGCTTTCGTCGCTCCCGCTATCTGATTCTTAACGGTCGGATCAGCGAAGAGGTTGTCGACTGCGGCGCAGTTGCTTTCGACGCCGGTGAGCACCGGGCCGTAGTTGCCGTTCGTGTTGAAGTAGAGCTGCGCCTGCGTCCTGATGCCGTCCACATCAGACATGATGGCCGCATCGTTGCCCTTGGAGCGTGCCGTGTTCAAGGACGCGAGCACGACCGAGGAGAGGATGCCGATGATGGCGATGACGACGAGCAATTCGATGAGCGTGAAGCCGCGGTTGTTTTTCACGTGATGGCTATTAGATCAGATAATTACGGGCAGCTGGTTGCGCCTGCAGCGATCGCCGTCTGCGACGATCGCGCTATACCGGATGAGTCGATGCACCAGTAGCCGGCGCCGGGGGCGGTGAGCTTCTGCTGGATGACATAGTATGTCGGCGTACTGATACATACGCCGGCGACGTTGCCCGCAGCAGTACTCGCAGCGAGAATCGCCCGTTCAATGACCGGGTCAGTGAAGACGGACGTCCCGTCTGCGACACCGACCGCAGTCGGGCAGGCCGTACCGTAGGGGTTCGTGGAGCCGTAGGTATTGGCGCCGGTGCTGCCATAGTAAATCTCCGCCTGCGTCGCGATAGCCGAGAGGTCAGACTGGATAGCCGCGTCGTTGCCCTTGGAGCGAGCCGTGTTCAGGGACGCGAGCACGACCGCCGAGAGGATGCCGATGATGGCGATGACGACGAGCAATTCTATGAGTGTGAAGCCGTAAGAACGATTCTTTTGCATAATATATTGTGTGCGGGTAATAGCTGCATTGTACGCCATATATCCGCGGGAATAAACAAGGGTGTGGATAGCCCCAGACGGGAGGCCGGCTAGATAGCTCCTGCCAGATTGTAGATAGGAAGGAGGATGGCAGCGAGAAGCGTCCCGACGCCGAGACCGAGAAGAACGATCATGATCGGTTCGATGAGGCCGACGAGCGTATCGACGGCATTCGACACCTCGCGGTTATAGAACTTCGCGAGCGTGGTGAGTATTTTCCCGAGCTCGCCGGTCTCTTCGCCGACCTTCGTCATAGCCACCATGATGCCCGGGATTTCCGGATGCTTATCGAACGCTTCGGAGATGGACGACCCCCCTTTCACGTCCGCGGCGGCTTGCGTGAGGACCGTCTCGTACGCGGCATTGCCGACGATGGAACCGGCGATGTCGATCGCTTCGACGACGGAGATGCCGGAAAGGAGCATCGTCGAGAGGTTGTCGGCGATACGGGCGAGATAGAGCTTATTGTAAAGATCGCCCACATACGGGACCGAGAGTTTCAGCCGGTCGAGCGTCAGCTTTCCGGATTCGGTCTTCGACAACTCCCAGACGTACACGCCGAGGCCGATGAGCGCGATGAGGATGAAGAAGCCGTACTGGACGAGGAAGTTCGAGAAACCGATGATGACGGCCGTATAGACCGGTATCGGCTGGCCTGAATCCACGAGAACGGCGCTTATCTTCGGGATGACGAGCGTAAGCATGAGCCCCATGACGCCGAAGAACACGGCGACGACGAACACCGGATAGATGAGCGCGTTCTCGGCCTTGCTCACCACGTCGTACGTGCGATCAAGATAATCAGCGAGATAGACGAAGGTCTCCGAGAGCTTGCCGGACTCTTCCCCGGCGCGGACCATGTTCACGTAGAAGGTCGAGAAGACTTTCGGATGGCGGGCGAGCGCCTTGTTGATAGGCATGCCGCCCTGCAGATCATCGCCGACCGCAGACAAGATCGTCGAAAGCTGTTTATTATCCACTTCCGCCGCAAGCAGACGATAGACGCGGAGTGCGGATACCTGTGCTTCGAAGAGCGTCGCGACCTGGCGAGAAAGGATGACGATCTCCTTATTGCTCACGCGATTCATGAACGGCAGGTCGAATGAGAGGGACAGGAACGACTGCTTCTCGGCCGATTCTATCGCCGAGATGATGAGGTTGCGCCGCTGGAGCGCCGCCACCGCGATGTCTTTCGAGGGAGCCTCTATCATCCCCTCCCGTTCGTGCCCATCCTGGTCTATGGCGTGGTAAGAAAAAAGCATACGTGATTATGTTATAGGTAGGTCTCGAAGGTCTTCGGATCGGACGCATGTTCATACGCATGCTCGACCGTCACTTCGCCGCGGCGGACGAGATCGACGAGCGAGCGATCCATGTCGATCATCCCCTCCTGCGAAGAAGTCTGGATCACAGCGCTTATCTCGTGCGTGCGCGCTTCGCGGATGAGCGTGCTCACGGCATTATTGTTGATGAGCAGCTCGACGGCCGGTATGAGGCCGCCGGAGATGCGCGGGATGAGCCGTTGCGAGAAAATACCGGCGAGGCTCCCCGCGAGCTGCACGCGCACCTGCCCTTGCTGCTCGGCCGGGAACATATCGATGATGCGGTCGATGGTCTGCGCGGCGTTGTTGGTGTGGAGCGTGGAGAAGACGAGATGGCCGGTCTCGGCGGCAGTCACCGCCGAGGAGATGGTCTCGTAATCGCGCATCTCGCCCACCATGATGACGTCGACGTCCTCGCGGAATGAGCCCTGCAGGGCATCCTTGAAATCGGGCGTATCGATGTGGACTTCACGCTGATGAATGAGCGATTTTTTCGGCGTGAAGATATACTCGACCGGGTCTTCGATAGTAAGGATGTGTTCGGAACGCGACTCGTTGATGCGCTCGATCATCGCCGCGAGCGTCGTCGACTTCCCCTGCCCCACCGGCCCGACGACCAGGAAGAATCCCTGCTCGCGTTGCGTGAATACTTCGAGCGTCGAAGGGAGATTCAGCTCGGTGAAGGTCCGCACCGCGTGCGGTATGAGACGGAGCGCAAGCGCGACGGCCCCCTGCACGCGATAGCCGTTCACGCGGAACCGCGCTTCCGTCCCGTGCGCGTACGAGAGGTCGATGGCCTGATCCTTCATGAAGAGCTCCCACCGTTCTGCGGGCACGATGCTTTTCAATATCGCTTCCGTCTCTTCGGCGGTGAATGCCGGGTATTTCGCGATCGGTATAAGCGTGCCCGAGACACGCATCATCGGCGAGCCTCCTACGAATATATGCAGGTCCGATCCGCCCTGGCTGACGACAAGATCGAGGAGCTCGGCAAGACGCGTATCGGCGGCCATACGGTCAGTGAGCCGACCCTCCTTCGAGGATGCGCATCGTCTCGGCAAACACCTCAGACGGGATTGCCGATGCTTTTATGATGTAGCCGTCCGCGGAAAGCTTCTTCGCCGACTCGATGTCAGAATCCTGCCCCTGATTCGACAGGAAGATGAACTTGGCGTCTTTAGCGAGACCTTCCTTCCGTATGGCTTCGAGCGTCTCGAACCCGGTCATGCCCGGCATGATGACATCAAGCAGTATCACATCCGGCACAGCCGCGCCCTCCTTCCGGAGCGCAGCGAGCAATTCTTCCCCGCCCCCGAACACTGTCACATCATGACCGGCGTTCTTGAACTTGACGGCATAGAGATCCAAAAGGAACCGATCATCATCCACAAGATATACATGGTAAGTCATATCCCTTAGTATACACCGCCCCGCGTCAAACCTGGTCGTCTTCGGGGAAAAGTTCGCCGCCGAGCGTGTTGATATCTTCGAACGGGATTTGCCCGTCGAGCGCCTTTATGATGGCATCTTCACGCATCGTCAGCATGCCCCCGGCACGTGCTGCAGCATAGATTTTCTCTTCGACCGGCTCTTTGAGCACGATCTGTTCCAGGTCCTTATTCATACGCAATATCTCGAAGACCGCAGTACGGCCGCGCGTGCCGTTCGGGCACGTCGGCGTCGGTGCCGCATGATAAAATTGCTTGAATTCCGGCAGTTTCGCCCGGTACTCCTGCGGCAAATCGGCGAATTCTCGATCGAGGAATTCGGTGAGGCTCTCGGTGATCGGGAACGATGCTCCCCCGCCCTCGCACAGCTTGCGGACGAGACGCTGCCCGATGACCGCCACCAGGGTCGGCGCGATGAGGAACGGGTCGACGCCCATGTCGACGAGACGCGGGATAGCGCCCACCGCGGTGTTCGTGTGGATAGTCGAGAACACGAGGTGTCCGGTCAGCGCCGCTTGCACGGCGAGCACGGCGGTCTCCTTGTCTCGGATTTCGCCGACCATGATGATGTCCGGGTCCTGGCGGAGTATGGAGCGCAACCCGCTCGCGAACGTGTAGCCTATCTCAGGCCGCACCTGGCTCTGCGCGACGCCGGAAATCTGGTACTCGACCGGGTCTTCGAGCGAGACGACATTGAATTTCTCCCGATCGAGCTCGGAAAGCATCGAGAAGAGCGTCGTCGATTTTCCGGAACCGGTCGGACCGGCGATAAGGATGATGCCGTACGGGACTTTCATCATCTCGCGGACTTCTTCGAGGTCGACGTCGCTGAGCCCGACCGAATCGAGAGTCGCCGTCGCATCAGACTGGTCGAGGATACGCATCACGACCTTCTCGCCGAACTCCGTCGGGAAGGTCGAGACGCGGAAATCGATGCGGCGCTTATCGACGACCGCGGAGAAGCGGCCGTCCTGCGGTTTCCGCTTCTCGTCGAGCCGGAGCTTCGCGAGTATCTTGATGCGCGCGACCACCGCCTCGTGTACTTTCGCCGGGAGCTCGAGCGACGTATGGAGCGCGCCGTCGACGCGGAACCGGACGCGCGTCTTCGTCGCAGACGGCTCGACGTGCACGTCGGAGCTGTGCCCCTCAATAGCGTATCGGAGTATCGTCGAGACGATCTTCGTCACCGGCGCGTCTTCTTTCAAGGTCTCTCCCTTGCTGGAAAGACTCAGTATCTCCTCGCCGAGCGCCGTTTCGTCTTCGCTCAGCTCCGCGGCCGATTTCTCCCCGCCTGGGGCGGCCTGTTTCGTGGTCTCGTACTCGGAAAGGGCTCGTCCGACCTCGCCGGTGAGATTCTTGTATCCCGCGATCACCCGTTCGAAATCCTGCTTGGTGATGAGGGTCACCTTATACGGAATGCCTATCTTCCCGGAGATGAATTGCAGCGCATCGATGGCCTCGATGTTGTCCGGATCCGTGATGCCGACTTCGAGAGCTCCGTCAACCGTGTCGAGCGGGACGAACCCGTAATGGCGCGCCGATTCGATCGGGATGTATTTGAAGACGTCCTGATTTGCAGGAGGATCGCCGAGCACGCGGGACGGTATCCCGTACGCCGAACCGACAAGGGAGAGCGCGTCGGCAAGAACGACGTTATGCTCAGAGAGAACATCGGCGAGCGGCTTGTCCTCGGCGAGCGCCGCTTCGACGCTTGCACGATCCTTTGCGGAAAGGACGCCCTTCTCGACGAGTAATCCGAGGAAATTCATCCCTTACATCCCGGTCACGCCGGGGACCGGAGCGAACGGATCAAGACGCCCCGTCGGCTCGGGCGACACCGGCGTCGCGAGATTCACGAGAGAGGTGAATTTCGGATCGGACAGTATCGCGGTATTGAAAGAGATCGGCTGCAATTCGCTCACGAGCGTCTGAAATTGCGTCTGTGCGGCGTTCTCGGTCGGCGCTGATGTCGTGAGCGGCGGCTGATTCCCGGATCCGACGAAGAAATACCAATATGCTCCCGCTGCAAGGACGAGCGTGAGGACGATGACGATGACAGTGTTTGATTTCATGGTGCTCAATCGATCTTAACGGAGCCAGTAAAGGCGGATCGTCATCTGATAATCGTAGACGCCGGTATCGGAACCCTTCACGACGAGGTCGCGGACATCAAGCAGGCGAGCGCTCCGCTCTACCCCGCTTAAAAACGCCTGCAGCGCGGCGAACGTACCGGACGCAGAGAGCGAAAGATCGACCGAGCCGACCGGATTCGCTGCCGCCGTCGGCAGCGCCGTCGTGCCTTGCCCCGAAGCGCTCGTACCGCCTGAAGCGACGTCGATGTTCGCGACCGACAAACCGGAACGCGCAGCAAGGGCATTCAGATCGAGGATGAGCCCGACATTGTCGACCGAACCGGGCAAGAACGTAGAGAGCGCGGAGAGACTCGATGAGTCGATAGCGTCGCGCGAAGCTGCGAGCTGGTTCTGCTGTGAGGTGTACTGTGCGGCGGCGGCGAGCGCCTGGTCGTCGGCGGCGATGGCCGCTTGCGTCGCTGCGATCGAGCCGCCCCAAGTCGGGGTCACGTAGGCGAAGAAGATGCCGGCGGCAACGATGAGAGAAAGTGCGGCGAGGACGCGGCTATTCATGGCGTTGTGGTCGCGCCCGACGAGGTCGCAGTCGACACCGGCGGCACGAATGCTTGCGAGACGCCCGGCGTGAATGCGATCAGCTTCGGATCAAGCGACGCCGAGAATCCGAACGATACCGAGCTGTCCTTATTGACGGTTATCTTCGAGAAGATGACATCCTTGATGCGCCCGTCGGCGGCGAAGTCGGATGACGCGACCGAGAGCGCGTTGAAGCTCTTGGCGAGACCCGTCCCTTCGACTTTCGCAACGCCGCTCGTATCGAGCGATATATGGAGCGCAGTGAAGCGGACGGTTGCGGGAAGCAGGGTCTCGAGCGCTCCGAAGAACCCGGAGAACGCGGTATGGTTCGCGAGAAGCGTTTGGCTCGAGTTGAGCCGATCGCGAAGCTGCACGAAACTCTCGACCGTCGCCGGATCGATAGCCGCCTCGGCTTGCGCGAGCGCGGCGTCCTTCGCATCTTTATCGGAGGACAGGATACGCCCGTAGAAGAAAACGCCGATTGCCATGAGAAATACGATGCCGAGCACGATGTAGGAGATAGTATTGAGCACGCCGCCGGACTCAGCACGCGCCGGCCGACGCTCGGCAGATGCCAAGTGAGGGACGAATGAGGTTGGTATCGTTGGAAGAAGAGCCATTTCGATTTCAGTATACGCTACCTGCGCACGTCGCGGCAGCTCCGCGCACGCTATCTGTGCAAAACGTCTTTCTAGATCTCGTCGAGCTTCCTGAGCGCGAGACCGACGGCCACGGCGAACTCCGGACCGATCTCTTCGAGGACCGGTCGCATGAATGCCGGCGCTTGAGTCTTTATGAACGGGTCCGCGACGCGCACGTCGATGGAGAATGTCTTCTTAGCATACGCGCCGAGCGACTTGGTGACGCCGCCGCCGCCCGTGAGCACGATGGAGGAGATTGATTTGTTATGCGCCGTCTCGTACTGCATAAGCACGCGGCGCGCTTCGGAGAAGATGCGTGAGAAGACCAGCTCGAGATCCCCCTGCTCGGGACCGCCGAGCCCTTCCTCCTTCTTCACCGCTTCGGCACGCGACAAGGAGACGCCGCTCGAAACTGCGATAGCGCGCGTGATGTCCTGACTCCCGGCGCTGATCGCATGCGAAAGCGCCACGACCCCGTGCTCGACGACATAGACTTTCGTCGAGGCTGCGCCGATATCAAGCACCATCACCGGCTTCACCGGTTCATCGACGACGGCACGGATGGTACTGAAAATCTCTATCTCGTAGAAACTCGCCGTGAGCCCGGCACCGGTCACGACGCTCTGAAGCAGCGCCAATTCATCGTTATGGACCGCAACGATAAGCACGTCGACGGTCGCCTGTTCCTTCTCCTGTTCTGACGGCCCGACTTTCGGCACGATGAACCAGTCGAGCTGCACTTCATTCATCGGTACCGGGATATATTTACGGGCCTCAAGCTCGACGACCGTCTTCTGTTCCTTCGCATCCTTCCGATACGGCAGCTCCACGAGCGAGAGGAGTGAACGCGCGTACGGTATCGAGACGCCGCTGCTCGTGGCAGTCACTTTCGCTTCGCGCAGGAGATCCTTCAAGGACTCGGTAATCTGTTCCGGAGAGAGGTTGGTCGCCTGTCCGACTTCGCCGCCGCCGTAGGGACCGAGCGCCAGTTCGCCATACGTCTCGAGCACTGC
Organism: bacterium; assembly: GCA_021813965.1. GTDB lineage: Bacteria > Patescibacteriota > Minisyncoccia > Phycocordibacterales > Phycocordibacteraceae > C7867-001. The sequence continues at coordinate 13,375 of JAKAJB010000006.1, forward strand.
CTGGCCGCCCTCCTTGCGCAGCTGCACGACTTTCAGAGACGACGAGCCGATATCGACGCCAAGCACGCTTGTTTCCTTCTTGGCGAATAGAGAATCGAGGAACGACATGCGAAAATAATACCATGTGGCGCATCTTTGACATGCTCTTTCCGCCGCGTGTGGATGAAATGATCCTCCGCGACATCGCCGGCGACGATTTCTTGCGGCATCTTTCACCGCGGCTCGTGCCGGTGACGCGGCCCGGGACCGTCGCCCTGTCCCCTTTCTCCGAAGCGGCGGTGCGCGCCGCCGTCCACGAAGCGAAATACCACGGCACCGGCCGCGCGTTTGACCTGCTTGCACGGTCGCTGGCCGACTACCTCCGCGATGCCGATGAGCAGGCGCACACGATCGTCATCATACCGATACCGCTCGGGCAGGCGCGGCGCAATGAGCGAGGATTCAACCAGTCCGAAGAGATAGCGCGCCGGGCGCTCCGCCTCCTGAGCGAAGAAGGTGCACACGGGTTCGCACTTGAAACCGGCCTGCTTGTCAGGACGCGAGAGACCGCCTCGCAGGTATCGCTCCAGCGCCGAGAGCGCGAAGAGAACATGCGCGGCGCCTTCGGCGCCGCGCACCCTGCGAACCCCGCGCACCTTTATATCATCATCGATGACGTCGTCACCACCGGTGCGACGCTCCAAGCCGCCGTCGATGCGCTCCGGGAGGCCGGTGCCGTCCATATCGTCCCGCTCGCTCTCGCGCACTAAATTTGATATTGTGGCCTGATACGGAGACGTGGCTGAGTGGTCGAAAGTACCTCACTGCTAACGAGGCAGGGCTTTACCGCCCTCGAGGGTTCGAATCCCTCCGTCTCCGCCAACCAAAAAACGAGCGCCGGTGAGGCGCTTTTTTGTTGGCGGAGACGAGCGAGCCGTCTGCACGGCTCGCGTGAGGGATTCGAAAGGCGGAAGCATGTTTTGCCAGCAGGCAAAACGGCTGAGCCAGGGTCGTGAAAAATCCTGCGCGACGGCGCAGGATTTATTCCTGACCGAATCCCTCCGTCTCCACATTCACACAAACACGACCGCCGGCTTTCGCCGGCGGTCGTGTTTGCACGCGAAGCGTGTGTGCTTACATCCCTGACGGATTGCAGACGCGGCAGTCGTGCTTGTGGGTGAACATGCAGTTGATCGCCGCGAGGCCCACGAGCAGGTAGACGAGATTCTCGATCGTCGGCCATGAGCCGAGGAGGAGATTCACGACGTTCCAGTTGCTGCCCATGTACGAACCGAGAGCGACGAGACCCCAGTTGAGTCCGCCGATGATGACGAGCCAGAACGAGATACCATGCAATGATTTCATGCCGGTTGGTGTATTTAGTGCGGGGACAAACCCGCTATGCATAAGTATGACCCTCTTTGGGGAGTGCGGGGAACCCGCCTGTGCAAAACTCGACTCCCCTACTCGTACCGGAGCGCGTCGATAGGGTTCTTGCGACCGGCCTGCCGCGCCGGATAGATGCCGAACACGATACCGGCGATGCCGGACACCGCGAGTCCGAGGACGACTGCCGAGAGCGGGAATGCGAAGACCCAGCCGAGCGACGGGTTGAATGTCGTGATGCCGAGATACACCCCGCCGACCACGAGCGCGCCGAAGATGATGCCGATGATGCCGCCGGCGAACGTGAGCAAGACCGACTCGATGAGGAACTGCTGGAGGATGTCGTTGTCGGTCGCGCCGACCGCCTTGCGCAGCCCGATCTCGCGCGTCCGCTCTGTGACGGAGACCAGCATGATGTTCATGATGCCGATGCCGCCGACCACGAGCGAGATGGAGGCTATCGCCGCGAGGAAGAGCGTGAGGATCGACGTGATGTTGCCGAGGAGCGAGAGGACGTCCGCCTGAGTCTGTATATTGAAATCGTCCTTGTTCGGGTCGGTGATGCCGTGGTCCTGGCGCAAGAGGAACGTCATGCGCGATTTCACGAAGTTGATGTCATAGGTCGGCTGCGCTTGCACGATGATGACGTTGAAATAGGTGATGCCGAGCAGCTGCTTCTGCGCGATGCTTATCGGCATCACGACCAGATTGCCTATGTCGACGCCGAACGCGCCGGTGCCGCCCTTACTCAAGACGCCGACCACCCGGAAAGAGACGTCCCGCACCCTGATGGTCTTGTTTATCGGGCTCACGTTCGCTCCGAAGAGCGTCTTCGCGAGATCCGGGCCGATGACGACCACGTGATTCCCGGAATCGACGTCGCTCTTCGAGAATGTTTGGCCTTCTGACACGCTCGCGAGGTTGCTGACTGTGAAGAAATCAGCCGTGCTCCCGGTGTACCCCACCGTCGCATTGTTGTTCCCGTAGACGACCTGCGCCTGGCCGCGCACTTCGGGTACGGCGAACTCGACCGCCGGCTCCCGTTGGAGCGCATCGACGTCCCGCTGCTGCAGGCTGGTCACCACGATGCCTTGCGCTGCCGCGGGCGGAGAGAACCTCCCGTTGCTCGGCGCGCCGGGCATGACGATGATGAGATTGGAGCCGATACTCTGCACCTGGCCCAGGATGAGATCCTGCGCCGACTGCCCGATAGACATGAGGACGATGACGGATGAGATGCCGATGATGATGCCGAGCATCGTCAGTATGGAGCGCATCTTCCCGTGGGTGAGGCTGCGCGTGGCTGTCTTGAATGCGTCGCGTATGAGCATAGCTATTTGAGCGGGCCGCGGAGCGTGCGCGCCGTGATGGCCTCGTCGCTTTCGATGAGGCCGTCTTTCATCCTGATGATGCGATCGGCGAATTCGGCCGTCTGCGTCTCGTGCGTCACGAGGATGATGGTACGGCCTTTCTCATGAAGCGATTTCAGTATTTCCATGATCTGCAGGCCGGACGTCGAGTCGAGATTGCCCGTCGGCTCGTCGGCGAAGATGATGTTCGGGTCGGTCACGAGCGCGCGCGCGATGGCGACGCGCTGCTTCTGCCCGCCGGAGAGCTTGCCGGCTTCCACGTGCAATTTATCCGCAAGCCCGACGGAACGGACCGCCTCTTCCACGAACGTCCGCCGTTTCGCCGGCAGGATGTCGGAATAGAGGAGCGGTACTTCGACATTGTCATGCACCGTCAGCCGCGCGAGCAGGTTGAACGACTGGAACACGAACCCCATATCCTTGTTGCGGACATGCGCGAGCTCCTGGTCGGTCATGTCGTCGATACTCTTCCCCTGGAAGGTATAGGCGCCGCCGGTCGGCCGGTCGAGGAAGCTCAATATCTGGAGAAGTGTCGATTTGCCGCTCCCCGACGGGCCCATGATCGAGATGAACTCTCCTTTCTCGACGGAGAACGTCACGCCGCGGAGCGCCCGGGTCGGCGTCTCTTCCTCCGTATATTCCTTCTCCAGATCGCGTACGTCGATCATTGCGCCTTCAGGCCGATGTTGATGACCTGCTCGCCGAGCGTGACGCCGGAGAGGATCTCGACATTCCCCTCCTGATCCTGGATGCCGAGCGTGACCGGCGTGGTCGTCGCGACCTTCCCGACAATCGTCTTGACGAAGGTGCCGCTGTCGTTCTGCAAGATCGCATACTGCGGGAGGATCAGCGCGTTATCTTCGTGTTTCGTCTCTATGGCGACATTCGCCGTGAGGCCGCTCTTCAGTCTCGGGTCGGGCTTGTCGAACGAGACCTTTATCAGATAGGTGATCACGCCCTGCGTATTGGTCTGCGCCGGCGCGATATAGAACACTGACCCGGTGAACGTCTCGTTCGGGAACGCGTCGAGCGTCATCGAGACGGCATCGCCGACGGAGAGTTTCGCTACGTCGATCTCAGACACCCCGGCGTCCACTTCAAACCCGCCGGCGCCGATGATCGAGACGAGCGGCGTGCCCGGAGACGCCACCTGCCCGACTTTCGCGTCGAGCTGCGTGATGGTGCCGCCTATCGGCGCGACGATTTCTGCGGCTTGCAAGTTCGCCGCAGCGCTCGCGACGCCGGCCTGCGCTTGTTCCACCTGCGCTTTCTGTGCGGCGATGTTCTCGGCAGTGGGCCCCGCCTGCGCGAGCGCGAGCGCGCCCTCGGCGCCGACGAGCGCCGTTTGCGCGGTCGTGAGCGCAGTGAGCGCAGCCGAGACGCTCGTGCGCGCGGTCGCGATGCTCGCTTCGTAGGAGCTCAAAGTCGCCGCGGTCAAGCTCCCTGTCGGCTGCACATTCGTGAGAATCGACGCCGCGTCGTTGAGGAATGCGCTTACCTGCGACAGATTCCGGACCGCCTGCGTCGCGGAGGCGACGGGGTCGTTCGCATTTGCAGCCGAGCCGTATACCTGCGCGCTCCACGCGGTAAGCACCGGCTCAAGCGCCACCCGCTCGCGCACGACCGTGTCTGCAAGGGTCATGCCCGAAACGGTGAAGGCGAGCGCCGCTCCCGAGGTGCGCGGATTGGTGAAGAGCTGGTCGGCATTGGTGTGCACAGCGCCGTCGGCGACTGCGTAGGCATTCGAGATCGCATTGGTGAGCGCCGCTTTGTCCTGCACGACCGCATCCTGGTCTATGGCGAGCTGCTCCGGACGCGTACCGGCGAGAAGCGACGCGAGATTCGCCTCTGCAACGGCGAGATTCGCCTGAGCCTGCTCGAGCGCGGCGGAGAGATTCGCGGTGGTCAGTTCTGCGATGACCGCTCCGGCGCTCACCGTATCGCCGAGATTGTAATTGACGCGCGCGATGGTACCCGCGTTCTGGAAGCCGAGCGAAACGCTCTTCGCCGGCGTCGTATTGCCCGTCACCGACACCGTTTCCGTGATGGGGCCCTGCGTGACCGGTATGAATTGATACGCGGTGCCGCTGCTGCGTACGAAAAACCAGTACCCCGCGAAGAGGCAGGAGAGTGCGAGGATGCCGAATACCCATTTCGATGCGAAGAATCCCAGGACCGAACGCGTGAATGTCATCATGATGACTCTAGTATGCTACATATTCGAAAATAATTCTCTCAAGCGGGGTGCGGGAACGGAATCGCGTATACTATCTGCACTATGCCGCCCCTGTCCGAACTCTTCCCGATCTTCGCGCCGCTGCTCTTGGTACTCGCCGTCCCGATCCTGCTCTGGTTCATGCGGATACGGCGTTTCTACATCGTCCGCCACGGCGAGACGCTCCTTAATGCCGAGCATATCCGCCAAGGTGAAGCGGGAGCATTGTCGGGAAAGGGCCGGCATCAGGCGGAGCAGGTCGGCCGCTATCTCGCGCATTTCCCCGTCAGCCGCATCATCTCTAGTACCTATCCGCGAGCGAGGGAGACGGCAGACATCATACGCAAGCAGGTGAAGACGCCGATCTTGTATTCCGCACTTCTTGCCGAGCGCAGGAACCCGAGCGAGATCATCGGCAAGCATCGGGATGATCCCGAGGTCGTCCGCATCGTCGACCAGATGGATCTCGCCTATCACGACGACGATTACCGCTTCTCCGATGAGGAAAACTTCACCGATCTGAAGAAGCGGGCACGGAAATGCCTCAACCTGCTTGAGCGGCAAGGCGCACGGAAGACCGTCGTCGTGACCCATCACGTCTTCCTCAAGATGCTCGTCGCGTATCTGCTCTACCGCGAACGGCTCCACGCAGCTGATTTCGTTAAGCTCTCGTTCTTCAACGTCTCCGATAACGCCGGCATCACGATTGTCGAATTCCATCCGTGGAAGAGGTTCTCCCGGACGCGCGGCTGGGAGGTCGTCTCCTACAACGAGCAGCCTGAGGAGAGCTGAAAAGCAGCGCGACGCCAAAGGCGTCGCGCTGCTTTTCAGCCTCTCGAGAGAACGAGACTAGTACCCCATCCCGTCCATGCCGCCGCCGGCCGGCGGCGCCTTCGGCTCGGGAATCTCGGTGATGGCCGCTTCGGTCGTGAGGAGGATCGCCGCGGCTGAGATGGCGTTCTCGAGCGCCATGCGCGGCATCTTCGCCGGATCGACGATGCCCGCTTTGAGCATGTCATCCACGACTTCATCTCCGACCGCGTCATAACCCGCGCTCGCCTTGCCCGACTGCACTTTCGCGACGATGGCCGCCGCGTCTTCCTTCCCAGCGTTCATGGCTATCTGCGCGAGCGGCATCGTGAGCGCGTGTACGACGATATCGAAACCTGCCTTCTCGTCCTCGCTCATCTTCGCAGTGCTTGCGGCGAGCTTCTTCGCTATCTTCGCGAGCGCCGTACCGCCGCCCGGGATGATACCCTCTTCAATCGAGGCTTTCGTCGCCTTCACCGCATCATCGATCTTGTCCTTCAGATACTTCATCTCGGTCTCGGTAGCCGCGCCCACCGAGATGACGGCCACGCCGCCGGAGAGCTTCGCGATACGCTCCTCGAACTTCTCCTTGTCGAACTTCGACTCGGTATTCTCCTTCTGCGCCGTGAGCTGCGCGATGCGCGCTGCGATATCGGCCTTCTTGCCTTTGCCGCCGACGATGGTCGTCGCATCCTTGGTGGCGACAATGCGCGACGCCTTGCCGAGCATCGCAAGGGTCGCGTTCTCGAATGTCATACCGATATCGTTGCTTATCACCTGCCCGCCCACGACCGTCGCGATATCTGCGAGCAGGTCCTTCTTGCGATCGCCGTACCCCGGCGCTTTCACCGCGAGCACATTGAACGTGCCGCGCAGCTTGTTCACGATGAAGGTCGAGAGCGCGTCGCCCTCCACGTCGTCCGCGATGATGACGAGGTCCTTCCGGCCCGACTGCGCGATCTTCTCGAGGAGCGGGAGGATCTCCTGCACGCCGCCGATCTTCTTGTCGGTGATGAGGATAGGCACGTCCTTCATCTCGGCTTCCATGCGTTCGGGATTCGTCACCATGTAGGCGGAGACGTAGCCTTTGTCGATCTGGAGCCCTTCGACGATATCGTAGGACAGCTCCATGCCCTGGCTCTCCTCGACGGTCACGACGCCTGAACTGCCGACCTTCTCGACCGCCTCGGCGATGATAGAGCCGAGCTCTTCGGACTCCGCCGAGATGCTCGCCACCTGCTTCACTTCCGCCTTGCCGGAGACCGGTTTCGCAATCTTCTTCAGTTCCGCGAGAGCGGCGATCTTCGCCGTCTCCATCCCCTTTCGGATGACCATAGCGTTCGAGCCCTTCTTCATGTGCTGAAGGCCTTCTTCCACAAGCGCCTCGAGGAGGACGACTGAGGTCGTCGTGCCGTCGCCGGCCGTGTCATTGGTCTTGCTGGCGACCTCTTTCACTATCTCCGCGCCCATATTCTCGAACTTATCCTTGAGCGAGATCTCCTTCGCGATGGAAACGCCGTCATTAGTGATGCGTGGCCCGCCGTAGGACTTCTCGATGACGACGTTGCGACCTTTGGGGCCGAGCGTGATCTTCACCGCGCGTGCCGCCTGGGCGATGCCGGAGGCTATCGCCGTGCGTGCGTCTTCAGAAAAAAGGATCTGTTTTGCCATGAGGGAAATCGGTTAAGGGATTAATTCGCGATGCCGAGCACCTGGGATTCCGAGAGGATGAAATATTCCTGCCCCTCGATCTTCACTGTGTCATAGCCGTACTTGCTGAAGAGAACCGTATCGCCGACCGACACCTGCATCGGGACACGCTTGCCGTCCTCGTGTTTGCCGGGACCGACCGCGACCACCGTGCCTTGCGCCGGCTTCTCCTTATCGACGGTCTCGGGGATGATGATGCCGGAGGCGAGCATCTTCTCGCCGGCCGTGCTGGCAGGCTTCACGACGATGCGATCGCCAAGCGGCGAAAGTGAAAATTTCTTTGTCGTTTTTGCCATAGCATTCTATATATAAATGAATAATCGCCCTCGCACCAATGCAGGGAGTATAGTGCAAAAAGTCTTCTCCAGGCAAGTTGCACGGGTCGGCCCACCCGTGCTATCCTTACCGCTACAGATGGAGGCACTCGTATCGGCACTACCGTACGCGGAAATAATCCTCTCAATACTCCTCATCGTCGGCATCGTCCTACAGCGACGCGGCGCGACACTCGGAGGAGCCTTCGGAGGCGATAATTTCGCATCGACATTCTACAAGCGCAGGGGCGCCGAGAAATTCCTATTCAATGCGACAATCCTCATCGCTATTCTCCTCGTACTCGCGGCGATAGTGAACTTCCTTCTGGCAGGAGCATGAACCCTGAGGACCACTCTCACCGGCCCGTCCCGTTAGAGGAGTCCTCCGGAGAAATGTCGCGGCCCTCGAGATTCTTGTCCCTGATGGGGAAAGAGGAGCTGCGGCGCATGCGGCACATTCCGGCACTCAGCCGTGTGAGCGCATATGTGCGCGAGCTCTCCTCGGGCGATCGGGCGGTGTTCTACATCCTTTCGGCCATCGTCGGCATCGCCTCTCTTTCCGGTCTCTACGCGCTTGAGCAATCGCTCCTTGTGCACGTACCTGCCTACGGCGGGACACTCACCGAAGGCGCTGTCGGGAATCCGCAATTCATCAATCCGCTGCTCGCTATCAGCGATGCAGACCGCGACCTTTCCACGCTGACTTATTCCGGACTCATGGGCCTCTCGAGCACCGGGTCACTCGTGCCGGTACTTGCCGAAAGCTACACGGTAAGC
>JAKAJB010000045.1 GCA_021813965.1 bacterium
CCAAGCAGGGAACTGAAGAGACTCTTGAATGTTTGCGGTTAATGTGCTATAAGATTCTTTAGAAAGAGCAGTTCCCGCCCGAGGATTTCGGGCAACCAGACAAAGAAAGGGATCACCATGATCTCGGAATCGATCGTGCGAGGACTCGTCCTCGCAGCAAGCACTCTTCTCCTTGGCGCCTGTGCCACAAGCCCTTACAACGGCTATGAGAACGCTCCTCCCGGGGCGCGGAGAGTCGTCGAAAATGGCGGCTATTCTGAAGAAGCGACGGCGCAGATTGCCATCGTGCAGAATCCCGACTTCAACGGCGGGAAGATCTCGCCGGAGGCGTTGAGGAAGATACAGGAGTACAGCATAAGCTGTCAGGGGCAAATCAGCGCTCAGCTCGCCGGCGCCGGCCGATCAGCCCTCGGCGGTGCGATACCCTACGGCCTCGCGGGAAGCGGTGCCGGTCTTGGGGCGTCGCTCGCATGGGGAAGCGCTGCCAGTGCCGCCAAGTACAGCACCTACGGCGCTGTTGCATACCTTTTGCCGGGCGCGGTGAACGGGCTCGTGTCAGGGTCGTATGCCTTAGCCTCGGCGAAGGGCTCATGCACCCGCGACTTCTGGGATGACATCTCCAGGTCGGATCCGGATTTCAAGGGCACGCATGTGGAGGTCGTCTACGCCGGGAAATCAGCGAATTCGCGGCCGCCCGCCCTCGACCATTCAGTGACGGTTCCGGTTCCGGCGAACTGACCCGGAGCATCGGGAACATCGGACCGTGTATGCATTCGTCTTCGACGGATGCCTCTGCACGGTTCTTTTATTTCAATACTTCTGCTACCGTGAGACATATGGGAGCCATCGATTTCAAAATAGAGAAGCGAGCGTTCAGCCCCAGTTCCTCCAAAACTGGAGCTGGGCGCGCGGGGATTATCACGACGCCGCACGGTGTCATCCATACGCCTGCCTTCACGCCGGTCGGCACCAAGGCGAATGTGAAAGGTATCCTGCCGGACCAGTTGAAAGCGCTCGGTGCCGAAGTCGTGCTTGCGAACACCTACCACCTGTATCTCCAGCCGGGCGAAGAGGTCGTGAAGAAAGCGGGCGGCCTGGCGGAGTTCATGAATTGGCAAGGACCGACCATCACCGACTCGGGCGGTTTCCAGGTGTTCTCGCTCGGCGCGGCTTTCGGCAAGACGATCTCGAAGTTCACGAAAGGCGAAGTGACGGAGAAAGAAGATCAGCTCGCGGTCTACGACGAGAGCGTCGCGAGCCAGCACGGCCAGCTCGCTGTCATCGATGACGAGGGCGTCTCGTTCACCTCGCACCTCGACGGCACGCTCCACCGCTTCACGCCGGAGCGCTCGGTCGAGATACAGCACGACCTCGGCGCCGACATCTTCTTCGCTTTCGACGAGTGCACCTCGCCGACCGAGCCGTACGAGTATCAGAAGGAAGCGATGGATCGCACCCATCGCTGGGCCGAGCGTTCCCTTAAGGCGCACCGGCAGAATATCGATGCGAATAAGAAGCAGGCGCTCTTCGGTATCGTGCAGGGCGGTCGGCACGAAGACTTGCGTCGGGAATCTGCGCGCGAGATCGCAAGCATAGGCTTCGACGGTATCGGCATCGGCGGCTCATTCAGCAAAGAGGATATGCGGAGCGCGCTCAGCGCGGCGGTCAGCGAACTCCCGGAGGAGCTCCCGCGGCATTTCCTCGGCATCGGCGAGCCGGGCGACATCCTCGAAGGCATCGCGAACGGGATGGACACCTTCGACTGCGTTGCGCCGACCCGCATCGGTCGCCACGGCTCTATCTATACGAAGCGAGGTATCGTCCACCTGCGGAATGGCCAATACCGCAACGACCTCACCCCTCTTTCAGCCCTCGGGTTCGGCAGAAGTTCGACTTCTACAGGATTCACGCTGGCGTATGTGTCGCATCTCGTGCGGGCAGGAGAGATGACGGGTTCGGTCATCTGTTCGATGCATAATATGGGCTTCATCCTCGACCTCGTCGCGGGCGCGCGCGAGGCGATCCTCGACGGCCGCTTCGATGACTATCGTGCTAACTTCATTACTGAATACTATGGGTAACTTCAAATTGCATACCCCCTATCCGCCGGCGGGCGATCAGCCGCAGGCAATCAAAGCCCTTGAGAAAGGGCTTGAAAAAGGCCTGCGGCACCAGACGTTGTTCGGTGTGACCGGTTCGGGTAAGACGTTCACCATGGCGAATGTCATCGCCGAGCACGACAAGCCGACCCTCGTCCTCGCCCACAACAAGACGCTCGCGGCCCAGCTCGCGCAGGAGTACCGGGAATTCTTCCCCGAGAACGCCGTGCATTATTTCGTTTCCTACTACGACTACTACCAGCCGGAGGCGTACATCGCGCACTCCGATACCTATATAGAGAAAGAGGCGATGATCAACGCCGAGATAGACCGCTTGCGCCACGCCGCCACCCAGGCCTTGCTCACGCGCAAGGACGTCATCATCGTCGCCTCGGTCTCCGCCATCTACGGCCTCGGTTCGCCGGAACAGTATGAGAAAGTGCACGTGAAGATCGAGCGTGGCGCGGCGGAGGATCGCGCCGCGCTCATCCGGAAGCTCGTCGGCATCTACTTCGAGCGCACGAACGCCGACCTCAATCCGGGGCAGTTGCGCGCTATCGGCAATTCGCTCGAGTTCATGCCGGTGAACGAGCGGGTCATCTACCGCGTGGCGTTCGAGGGCGAGCTCGTCGCGCGCATCGATCAGCTCGACCCGGTCTCGCGCGCGCTCATCGCACAGCCGGCATCGATATTCGTCTTCCCGGCGAAGCACTTCGTGACGAGCGCGGAGGAGCGCGACCGCGCTATCGCCGATATCAAGCTCGAGCTCGAGGAGCAGCTCGCCAAGTTCAAGCGCGAAGCGAAGCCGCTCGAGGCCGAGCGGCTCAAGCGCCGCACGCTCCACGACCTCGCCCTCATCCGCGAGCTCGGGTACACGAGCGGCATCGAGAATTATTCCCGGCACTTCGACGGCCGTAAGCCGGGCGAGCCGCCGTTCACGCTCCTCTCATACTTCCCGCACAAGAAAGATGGCTCGCCGGACTTCCTGACCGTCATCGATGAGTCGCATGTGACCGTCTCGCAGATAGGCGGCATGTATGCGGGCGACAAGTCGCGCAAAGATAATCTCATCGAGTACGGCTTCCGCCTGCCGTCGGCGCGCGACAACCGCCCGCTTCGCTTCGAGGAATTCGAGGAGCACACCGGGCAAGTCATCTACACGACCGCGACGCCGGGCACATATGAGCGCGAGCATTCCGAGCAGATCGTCGAGCAGATCATCCGCCCGACCGGTCTCATCGACCCGGAGCTCACCGTGCGCGGCGTCGTCGAGAAGGATGCGTATCAAGGGCAGATCGTCGATTTCATACGAGAAGCAGAGACGGTCATCAAGCGTGGCGGCCGCGCGCTTGCGACCACCCTCACCAAACAGATGGCGGAAGACCTCGCGTCATTCCTGCGCGAGAAGGGGATCAAGGCCGAGTATCTCCACTCCGACGTGAAGACCATCGACCGCATCGATATCCTCACCAAGTTCCGCAAGGGCGAATTCGACATCCTCGTCGGCGTGAACCTCTTGCGCGAAGGTCTCGACCTGCCGGAGGTGGAGCTAGTCGGCATCCTCGACGCGGATAAGGAGGGCTTCCTGCGCAGCGAAACGTCGCTCATCCAGACCATCGGCCGCGCGGCTCGGAACGTCCTCGGTCGCGTCATCCTCTACGCTGACGTCATGACCGATTCACTCAAGAAAGCCATCAGCGAGACGAATCGCCGCCGCACGCTCCAGATGGCCTATAACGAAAAGCACGGTATCACGCCGCAGACCATCAAGAAGGAGATCCGTGATATCGCCGAGAGCATGCGCTCTGAGCACCAGAAGACCATCGACGAGCTCCTGGTCCTCGACACGCTCGCGTACGAGGAGGACCCGAAGGCATTCATCAAACGCAAGAGGGAAGAGATGGCCGCTGCGGTGGAGGAGCTCGACTTCGAGACCGCCGCGCTCATCCGCGACGAGCTCTACAAGCTCGAGGGCAATGGTCCGAAAAAGAAACCACGCGCCCGCAAAGCATTGAGCGGTTCGTGAGTTGATCCGCAAGATGCCGTTATCCGCTCTGTGGATAACGGCATCTTGCGGCGAAGTCTCACGTATACTGTGGATATAGTAAAAATATCCTATGGAAACACGTCGTAACATCATTTGTCTCGTCAGCAGCGCCGCTCTGCTTATTGTGGGTGCGATAGTCGGCGCATATGCCGATTCGTATTTTTCTGTAGCCAAGACTACCGCTGCCTACCAATCTGGCTTCGACGCGGCGAAGACGCTCGTCCTGAATAGCAGCGTCGGCAATTTCTTCAAGACTCCGGACGACGTCCGCTTGCTCCAAGGTACCATCACCGCTATCGACGGTAATCGCGTTACTTTTCATGTCAATTCGATGAATCCTTTCGACGATCCGACGCTGGCTGATCGCACGGCACTCCTTGGAGCTTCAATCGTTATAACCAAGATACTGCCGAAGGATCCTAAGACATACCAAGCTGAACTCGCAAATTTCACTAAAGCACCACAAGGCGCGACTTCGCCCGTCCCGTTCACGACGGTCGCTGCGAATGTAGCAAATCTCGGTGTGGGCACTACTATAAGCGTGACTGCCTCGGAAAATATAAAGACCTTG
>JAKAJB010000046.1 GCA_021813965.1 bacterium
GAACAAAAACTGTTGATAACGTCAGGGAAAAGGTCATGAAAGCAGCGTGCGGATATCCTGTATCTCCTTTGCTAACGCGTTATCCACAAGGATTTCACGCTTTATCTTCTCGCAGGAGTGGATAACGGTCGTGTGGTCGCGCCCGCCAAGCCTCGTGCCTATGGTCGGGTACGATATGTTGAAGTCCTCGCGCAGAAGGAACATGATTATCTGGCGAGGACGCACCACTTCCCGTCGCCGTGTCTTCTCGTATACGCTCTCTTCGTCTATGCCGTAGAACTCGGCGACCTTGTCTACGACGCTCTTCACGGAAACGGTCTTCTGGGGTCTGGTAAACGAGCGCAGCGATAGGCGTACCTCGGCTAGGTCGGGAGCAGCCCCTTTTACCTGGGCGTGGCAGACGATGCTGTTCACCATACCCTCCAGCTCGCGTATTGAGCCCGAAAGGGTCGTCGCGACGAACTCGATGACCTCGTCTGAGAGAAGAACTCCATGAAGCGATGCTTTTTTCCGTACGATAGCCATTCTCGACTCGGCGTCCGGCTCTCCGATATCCACGGCCATGCCGCTCGAAAGACGCCCTTTCAGACGCTCTGTGATATCCGGAATGGCGACCGGAGCACGGTCAGACGAGAAGATTATCTGCTTGTTCGTGTCGTGCAGGGTGTTGAAGAGGTGGAACAGCTCCTCTTGCGTCTTATCTTTCCTCGAGAGGAACTGGATGTCGTCCATGATGAGCAGATCGTACTGGCGGTATCGATCCTTGAAGCGGTTCGCTGTACCCGCTTGGAGCGCATCAGAGAAATCGACAGCGAATTTCTCGGAAGTGAGATAGAACGCCTTACGCCCCGGATATTGCTTCTTGAACTGGTTCCCTATCGCCTGGACGAGATGCGTCTTCCCGCGGCCGGTGTCGCCGTATATGAAGAGCGGATTGTAGGTGATGCCAGGGCGGTTCAGGGCCGCTTGCGCGGCGATATACGCGAGGTTGTTGAACGATCCTATGACGAACGTGTCGAACGTGTAGCGCGGGTTCAGATTGTCGCTCTTGTTGATATAGAACTCCTCGAGCGGGAGCTCGAGCGCGCCCTTGCTGGTCTTGTTTTCTCGAGAAGGTTTCTTGCGTTCGTCTTTCACGATGACATACTCGATATTCCGGAATTCGTACGATATGCCGCGCACGATCTTGAGCAACGTGTTGTGAAACTTCTTCAGGAACCAGTCCTTGAAGAACTGGCTCGGCACGCCGATGAATATCACGCCGTCCTCGCTTACCCGCACGATGAAGCTGTTCTGGAACCAGGTATTGAAGTTTGCAGGAGAAACGGATAATTCAACCTGGGTCAGTATGTGTTCCCAAAGCTCCTTCAGGTTTCCTTTATCCATACGTACCCCGAGTATACGCTCATCCGCACATGCTCGCACGCTGGCACTCCTGGCAAAATCTGGTAATATCACCGGTACAGAGTAATCAACCCCGTATGGCAACGAAACGAACGTATCAACCGAAGAAGAAGAAGCGCGCGACGACGCACGGCTTCCTCGCCCGTGCGGCAACCGCTTCAGGAAGGAAGATCCTTCAGCGTCGCCGCCGCGCCGGCCGAGCAAGTCTCGCGGCTTAGTCCCGTGTTCCCTAGCAGAGAACGGCTCCAGCGCTCGCAATTCGCCTCTGCTCTAAAAACCGGCAGGAGGCTATCGAGCGAGCATTTCCTGTGCGTCTTGCCCGTGAACGCGAAAGGGTACGCAGTCGTCATACCCAAAAAAGCTATCCGGTCATCGGTGCGGCGTCACCACCTCAAGCGGCAGGTTTTTGCGGCATTGCGCGCCCTCCCTGCCCGGCCGCCGGCTCTCATCGTTTTTCCGAGGCCGTCCGCCGGTGGTGTACACTATCAGGACATCGTTGCTGAACTAGGCGCGGTACTTTCTTCTATCCGTCCATAACAAACCATCCGTGATAGCATCCCTTTTCCATGCGGCTTTCTATAATCCGATATACAACGCGCTCATCGCGCTCATAGCCCTCATACCGGGCGGCGACGTGGGTGTGGCGGTCATATTGCTTACGGTCATCATCCGCCTTCTCCTGCTACCGTTCTCCCTTTCTGCGGCACGAACGCAGCGTGCCATGAAGATTCTCGAGCCGAAGATAAAAGAGCTCAAAGTGAAGTACAAGGACGACAAAGAGCGTGAAGCGGTGGAGACGCTTGCGCTCTATCGCGCAGCCGAGGTAAACCCGTTCGCAAGCCTCCTTATGGCGTTCATCCAGATACCGGTACTCCTGGCACTCTATTGGGTGTTCAGGTACGAGTCGTTCACAGTCGTGAATGCGGCGCTCATATACGGGTTCACTCCGCTGCCGCACGCTGTATCGCTCCGATTCTTCGGAATAGCGTCCGTCCTGGGGAAAAGCATCACACTTGCGGTGCTTGCAGGGCTCTCACAGCTCTTCCAGGCGCACCTGGCGCTCTCCGGCACCATGAAGCCGGCTCCTGGTGCTAAGAAGGGCGATTTCCAGAGCGTCATCGGGATGCAGCTCAAATACGTCTTCCCGTTCCTTATCGCCGCCATATCATACTCTACGTCCGGAGCGGTTGCGCTTTATTTCATCGCGACAAACCTGGCCGGCTCGGCTCAAGAATGGCATGTGCGGCGCACGATAGCCAAGGAAGTCGTCGAATTGGAAGCAAGCAACTGAATACCCACCACGCGCACGTATTGAAGTTCGACTTCAATCCAGGATTGAAGTCGAACTTCAATACGAACTCAGTCTCGGTTTAGATGGAGTAGCTCCAGAGAGAGCCGTCATTCTTGTTTACGAATACGAGCGTGGTGCCTGCCGGGTCTGTTGCCAACGAAACGGCGTCGAGCGTGCCTTTGTTCGCTTGAGAAAAATCCAGGACGAGCTGCGCGTAGCGGCCCGTGACGTCTATCTTCCAGATGCGGTCAGAGAACGAGACGGAGCCGCGGTACCAGTCATCCGGGTAGGTCGCGGCCGGCGGGTTCGCCGGTACGCCGCAATACACTACCGACTCGTCTGCCGCCCACACGCATTTGTCTGCGATAGTCGCGACGGGCAGCGGTGTCGCAGTGCCGGAGCTCGTGTCTACCAGCTCCATGCGCAGCGAGGAACCGCTCACATAGCTCACGAGCAGCCATTTCCCCGAAGGGCTCGCCAGGGCATCGAGGCCGCTGAGCGGGCCTGCTACGCGCGTGAGACGCCCTGCGGCTTCAGATATGAACGCGTATCCGGGAATGCTCGCTGACGGCTTTGAGAACAACAGGTACTTGCCGGCGCCGGCGAACGATGCGCGGACTTCCGTAAGCGGCGTCGAGAACAAGTTGGTTGCGTGAGAGCCGTCCGTGCGCGAAGTCGACAAAGAGGATCCGTTCACGCCGGAAACCAGCGACAGGACGCTCGTGGATGAGACGGCGATATCGGCTATGTTTTGCGGCATGAAAAACCCTTGAGTCGTCGTCGCGGGGAGGAAATAGGTGTTGACGGTCGAGAAATCGCTTCCCGACAGGTAGCGGACGAACGCGCCCGAGCCGTCCGGCAGCCATGATGCGGATTGGATGCCGGGTATGGTCTTGTTGTTTATGCGGGTGATCTTTCCAGACGCTGTGTCATAAGAGAAGATGTTGCCGCTCTCGCGCTCGATATAGCGCACAGACACTTGTGCAGACGTGCTTGCGGTCGCGAGCGAAGTGTCGACAATCGCTTCTCCTGCCACGACCGGGCCGGCGCTCACCTGCACCAGCCGCGCCGAGACGGCGGTCGGCGCGCCAACCGTTTCGGCACTGGCAGACGCGCTCCCTGCTCCTGCTGGTGAGCTCTGGCCGGCCGCCGGAAGCGTCGAAGACCCGCTCGGCGCGACGGTAATGGTCGCTGAAGGCGAGAGATAGAGATATATCCCTACCCCAGCCCCCAGGAGGACTATCACGATTGCGGAGATGGTAAGTGCGCGGCGCATAGTTAAAACGGCAACTCTAGGCCTGTAGTTTGCCCGGGAGAAGTGCTTGGCGCAACCGCCTGACACGTCAAGCTCGACATGTCGTACATAAGCTGGCATGTGCCAGTGATTGTTCCTGTGGTGCAGGGAGTTCCGACTGGTTGTGTGGAACAGTCAGTGATGGTTTGACTGCTTTGGGATGACTGAGACGATTTTGAGTTTGCGGCAGCGGGCTTTATCGGAGGCATATTCAGGGAGAGATTGAGGATGGAGGGGTTGATGATCGAGAAGACGAGTACTGGAGAGAGCACTAGGACGAGGCCGAAGATGGCGTTATAGATCTTTCCTTTGTCGTCTGTTATCGCGGCGACGGCGTCCTTGTGGAAGAATGCGATGCCGGCGCCGGCCCACATGATCTGGATGACGGCGATCGTCGCGGCGAGCCCGACGAGGTATTTGTAGAGATTGTTGAAAAAAGCGGCGAGAGAGTCTGAGTTTATGATCATGCTCTGGCTCGTGAGACCTGGAATCGGAGCGAGCGCGGTGAACCCGTCTGCGGAAGCGTGCGCGACTGGCATTAGCACGGCTACGAACAATCCGAAGAAAAGAAGTTTTTTCATAAGCCGAGGAAATTAGTGCTGGCTTTAGTGCCGAACGAGAGTCCGATGCCGGTTGTCGCTTGCAAAGAATCCCCGAGCGATGCCATGAGCGAGAGAGATGCGCTCCCC
>JAKAJB010000047.1 GCA_021813965.1 bacterium
GAGCGGACGTTCGACTGGTTCTTGCCCTTGGTCGGGTTCGCCATCATCTCTTCGCCCTTCGACGTATTGCCGATGACCATGCCTTCATACACTTCCGTCGCCGGCTTGATGTAGAGCTGCCCGCGGTCCTGGAGGTACCAGAGCGAGTAGCCGAGCGCCTTGCCGGAGGCCATCGAGATCATCGAGCCGACCTGGCGGCGCTTGATTTCCCCTGCGTACGGCTTGAACTCGACGAAACGCGACGAGAGGATGCCCTCGCCTTTGGTATCGACGACGAAAATGTTCTTGTAGCCGAGCAACCCGCGCGTGGGGCCGAGCATCGTGAGGCGCACGAGGTTCTCATGCTGCGTGAGATTCTGGAGTACGAAAGCACGCATGCCGAGCTTCTCGATGATGGCGCCCTGGAATTCTGACGGCGTATCGATGATGACTTCCTCGAACGGCTCCATCTTCACGCCGTCCACCTCGCGGATGATGACCTGCGGCTGGCTGACCTGGAGCTCGTAGCCCTCGCGGCGCATGTTCTCGATCAAGACTGCGATGTGGAGCTCGCCGCGGCCGGAGACTTTGAACGCATCCGAACCGGTGAAATCGACTTTGAGACCGACGTTCACTTCGAGCTCTTTCTCAAGGCGGTCGCGGATCTGGCGACTCGTGACGAACTTCCCTTCGCGGCCGGCGAACGGCGAGCTGTTCACCAGGAAGTTGAGCGAGATCGTCGGCTCGTCCACGGCGATGGCCGGGAGCGGAGTGGCCGCTTCGTCGGTCGTGATCGTCTCGCCGATGTAGGTGTCGGGGAGGCCCGCGATGAGCGCGATATCTCCCGCCTTCGCCTCTGCGGTCTCGACGCGCTCAAGACCCTTGAAGGTGAAGATCTTAGTGATCTTGCCGGGCTTTGTCTCGCCGTTCGTCTTCTTCTCGAACACGTTCTGGCCGACGCGCACCGTGCCGGCGTAGATGCGTGAGACGGCGAGGCGGCCGAGGAAGTTGTCGTACGCGAGATTGAAGGGCTGCATCATGAGGGGCGCCTCTGCATCGGCATGCATGTTCGCCGGTGCGACTTTCTCGAGGATCATATCGAGAAGCGGCGTGAGGTCTTTGCGCTCGTCAGCGAGATTCTTCATCGCGAACCCTTCGCGGCCGATCGAGTAGATGACCGGGAAATCGCACTGCTCGTCAGAGGCGCCGAGCTCCATGAAGAGTTCGAGCACCTGATCATGCGCGCGGGAGGGGTCGGCGGCCGGCTTGTCGATCTTATTGAGGACGACGATCGGCTTGAGACCGAGGTCGAGCGACTTCTTAAGCACGAAGCGCGTTTGCGGCATCGGGCCCTCCTGGGCGTCTACGACAAGCAAGACCGAGTCGATGGAGCGCAGCACGCGCTCGACCTCGGAGCCGAAGTCGGCGTGGCCGGGGGTATCGACGATGTTGATCTTGGTGCCCTTGTACTCTACCGCCGCGTTCTTGGCGTAGATGGTGATGCCGCGCTCGCGCTCGATGGTGTTGGAGTCCATCGTCGTACCTTCAGCCGCCGCCCCCGTCTGCTTGAGGATAGCGTCAGTAAGCGCGGTTTTCCCGTGGTCGACGTGAGCGATAATAGCGATGTTTCTGATTTCCATGAAAATAAAAAATGGCCGCGCGGGTCAGTGCGTTCAGTATACAATAGCGAGCTATTTATGCAAGGAGCGTGCCGCCGTCGACGACGACCTGGGAGCCGGTCATGTAGGACGAGAGGTCGGAAGCGAGGAAAAGTGCGACCTTCCCTATCTCATCGGCGTCGGCCATGCGGCGCATCGGGATCTTCTCGGTAAAGGCAGCGGTAATCTTCGCAATCGCCGGGTCAGCCGGCGCACCGAGGCCGGTGCCGGGCGTAAGCACACCGCCGGGGGCGATGGCGTTCACCGTGATGTGGTGCGGCGCGAGCTCAAGCGCGAGATTCTTGGTGAAGCCCCAGAGCCCGTGTTTGGAGGCATCGTAGACGGCGAGGCCGACTGACGAGGGGTGGAGCGCGTCGATGGAGGTGATGTTGATGATCTTCCCGCCCGTGCCCTGCGCGATCATCTGCCCGGCCGCGGCTTTCGCCGCGAAGAATGCGCCCATGAGATTCACATGGATGACTTTCTCGAAATCCTCCTTCGTCGATTCGAGCACGAGCTTCGTCGGATAGATGCCCGCATTGTTCACGTGGATATCGAGACTGCCGAATTCTGCCACGGCGCGCGCGACCATCGCCGTGACTTCTGATTCGTCCGACACGTCCGCCACGGTCGACGATGCTTTCCAGCCGCGTTCGTTGAGCGCGGCTGCAGCCATGGCCGCTTTCTCCTCATCGCGGTCCGCGATGAGCACGCTCGCGCCCGCTTCCGCGAGCCGCGTCGCGATCGCATACCCGATGCCCATAGCCCCGCCAGTCACGATAGCTGTCTTACCGGTAAGGTTGATGAGATCCGCTATTGGTTTCTGTTCCATACGGATATGGTACCCCTGGGTACCGGCGGTTCATGCAGCGCCGGTGCATAACTCGCACGAGCCCGCGCATCAGAAGAGCGTCCAGATAGCGGCAATGCCGGAGACGGTCATGATGGCAATCGTCGCCCAGCCGAGGAATGCGGCGAGGGAACGGTTCGCATAGTCGCCCATGACCCGCTTGTTCCCGGAAAGACGCACGACGAAGAAGAGTATGACCGGCGCGATGATGCCGTTTGCGACCGCCGCATAGATGAGCGCCTTGATGGGGTCGAGGTGGGCGAATTCCGCGATGATGCCGAGTGCGACCGAGATGATGATGACGCCATAGAACGCGTAGGCTTGTTTCAGCTTGCGGTAGAGACCATACTTCCACCCGAAACTCTCGGCGAGCGCGTAGGCGGTCGAGCCGGCGAAGACCGGTATCGCGAGCATGCCGGTGCCGAGGATGCCGAGCGTGAAGATGACGTAAGCCAGCTCGCCGAACGGCTTGAGCGCGGACGCTGCCTGGTCTGCCGTCGCGATATCCGTGACGCCGTGCATATAGAGCGTGCCGGCACACGCGGCGAAGATGAAGAAGGAGACGAGATTGGAGAACGCCATGCCGCTCCACACGTCCGTGCGCATCGCGCTGAGCGCATGCGGCGTAGCCTCGGCGCGTCGCGCGGCGACAGTCGCTTCCCCGTGCAGGATGCCCTCCTCGACTTCCTGCGAGGTCTGCCAGAAGAAGAGATACGGCGAGATGGTGGTGCCGAGCACGGCGCACAAGAGGAATATCTGATCGCTCGAGAACGTGAGCGACGGGACGAACGTGTGGTAGAGGACCTCGCCCCAATCGAGATGCACCGCGAAAGCGACGACGACATAGGAGAGGAGCGCGAATGTCATATATTTCAGATACTTCGTATAGCGTGCATAGGTCGTGAATATCTGGAGCGCGAGGCTGATGAGGCCGTAGAAGACGACGAGCAGCCCGAAGTTCGCGGTCGGGAGGAGGAGCTTCGTGGCGGCTGCCATCGCCCCGAGGTCGGCGGCGATGTTAAGCGTGTTCGCGAAGAAGAGCAGCGCCGTCGTGCTGTAGAGTGCGCCCGGCGAATAGTGCTTCCGGATATTCGCGGCGAGCCCCTGCCCGCTCACGATGCCGATGCGCGCGCACATCTCCTGCACGGTCGCCATGAACGGGTACGTGAAGAGCGAGAGCCAGATGAGCTGCAGGCCATACTGCGCGCCGGCCTGCGAGTACGTCGCGATGCCCGAGGGATCGTCGTCGGCGGCGCCGGTCGTGAGGCCGGGACCGAGCGTGTCCCAGTATTCCTCGGCGCGCTTGAACGGTTTCTTGCTGATGAGCGCTTTCTCTTCCTTCCGTACGAAATCGACACCCTCTTCGAGAGCTTCAGCCGGGACTTCGAATGCTTTCTCTACACCGTGTGAAAATCTTTTTTCTTCCATGCGCGTTCTCGCTATTCTACACTAGCGATGGCGTATGAAGGTATCATTACACAGGTTAGCGAACGCTTCTTGCAATTCTTCGTCGGTATTCATGACGATAGGGCCGTGCCGCGCGGCCGGCTCGTGGAGCAGCGCACCGCTGAAGGAAGCGCGCGCCCGCTGAGGGCGCGCGGAGCGTAACCGTGTCGCCCTCGCGCTCGCGGCGTGTTCGTCATATCCGTAATCCCCTATCACCCGCCGCGAGTCTTGCGGGCTTCTTTCAGGAGCGTGAGATCTCGCAATGACGTGAATTTGGCCGAGTACTCTCCTACTCGCGCCCCCTCCTCTTCCAACGTCCGGATGGCATCCTCCAAGCCCAGCCACACCGCCTCCGCGCCAGCCGCGACCTCTCCCTCATCAGGATTCGGGGCACTCTTCTCGCCGGTAACGTCAGCCGCGAAACAATAAGAAATATGGTGCAGCTCCCTCTCATCGCGAAATTCCTCTAT
>JAKAJB010000048.1 GCA_021813965.1 bacterium
CATCAACCCATGGTAGCACGCTTTGCGCCAAACTGTCTGTGGACCATGGGAGACTCGAACTCCCCACCTCATCCATGCCATGGATGCGCTCTACCGGATGAGCTAATGGCCCCTCCCCCGCCCTGCTCGAGCGAAGTGGTGGACCATAGCGGAGTCGAACCGCTGACCTCGTCAATGCGAATGACGCGCTCTACCAGCTGAGCTAATGGCCCCTGCGGGCGATTCTACCACACCTCTACCCAGTCGGGCTACCGGGAATCGAACCCGGTCTACATCCACCCCATGGACGCGTACTACCGGTATACTATAGCCCGATTCTTAGAGATGTCCTTTGTCGGGCCGCCGAGAATTGAACTCGGTCTACACGAACCCGAATCGTGCGTACTACCGGCATACTCCGGCCCGACACAGAACATCTCCCGCACAGGCAGGAGAAAAGCAAATCAGTTTGCTTTTCTCCTGCCTGTGCGCTCCATAGGATTCGAACCTATGACCTTTCGCGTGTGAAGCGAACGCTCTAACCAGCTGAGCTAGGAGCGCGAACACCCTCCTACCATACCAGAAACGCGCCCGGATTCCCAGAGCCATATCCAGCGCGAGAGAACGTCATTCTTCGGTGGACCCAAGGAGATTCGAACTCCTGACCCCCTCATTGCAAATGAGGTGCTCTACTACCAAGCGAGCCGAAACAAAAGAACACACGGACGCCGTGTGTTCTTTTGCGAGGCAAGCGCAGGGAGGAAGTATTTGAAGACTCGGTGGACCCAAGGAGATTCGAACTCCTGACCCCCTCATTGCAAATGAGGTGCTCTACCAGCTGAGCTATGGGCCCGTGACGTGATGTTACCTTGCCAACGCCAGCTTGACCAGATGCTCAAGAAACTCGGGCAGCGAGACGCCCACCGAAGCGAGAGCGCGCGGCAGGAGCGACTGCTCGGTGAGGCCGGGGAGCGTGTTGGTCTCGAGGTAGTAGATCCCATTCGGCGTGACGATGAAGTCGCTGCGAGAATAGTGCCGCAGGCCGAGCGCTTTGTGCGCGATGCGGGCGAGACGGCCGAGCTCTTCAGTGTCGACGCGAGAGAAATTGCCGGGACAGACTTCGCGCGAGCTGCCGGAATATTTCGCGCTGTAAGAGAAGAAATCGCCGCTTGGCGGAATGATTTCGACCGTCGGGAGCGTGTAGAGCGCTTCGCCGCGCAGCCCCTCGACCACGCCCACCGTAGCCTCCCTGCCGCGGACGTATTCTTCGACCAGCACGCCCGGCGCACCCTCTTCAAAGAGCGCTTGTACCGCCGCGAGCACCGGCGCATAGCCGCCTACGACAGACACGCCGATCGACGACCCCCACCCCACCGGCTTCACCACCACAGGCTGGGGGAACGCGCGCGTCACTTCGATTGCCGCGGCTTCGCTCTCCTCCGCATGCTCGATATGGCGGAACGAGGGAGTGAGAAGCCCCGCCTCTTGCGCGTGCGCTTTGGCCATGACCTTGTGCATCGCGAGATACGACGCGAAAGGACCCGCACCCGCATACGGCACGCCGAAGCGCTCCAAGAGCTTCTGCACCTCTCCGTCCTCGCCGTATTGCCCGTGCAGCCCGATGAGCGCAGCGTCGAGCTGTCGCAGCACGCGCTCCGGCGTCGTCGCGCGGCCGCGATCGTACCACTGACCGTTCCGGTCTATGTATATGTCGCGCGGCAGGAACCGCTCAGGCGGAAGATTCGCCAATATGGCGGCGCCGCTCTTGAGCGAGACTTCATGCTCGCTCGACGGGCCTCCGCGCAGTATGCCGACGATGGTTCGCATCAGGTATAGTATACTCTGCTTCATGACCATACACGAAACGATCAAGAAGGAAATCCCCGCCGCGCTCCGCGCGCACGACGACGTTCGCCTCCGTACGCTCCGCTCGCTCATCGCCATGATGACCAACGAGTCCGTATCGAAGAAGCGCAAGCCCGACGAGATGCTCTCGGACGACGAAGCCCTCGCCGTCCTCAAGCGCGCCGCGAACCAGCGGCGTGATTCCATCGAGCAATTCGAGAAGGCGGCGCGCCATGAACTCGCCGAGCCCGAGAAAGCCGAGCTTGCCATCATCGAATCGTACCTGCCCGCCATGATGAGCCGCGACGAGATTACGACCCTTGCGAAGGCGAAGATGGCCGGGCTAGGCATATCTGATAAAGCCGGTGCAGGTAAGCTCACCGGTGCGATGATGAAAGACCTGCGCGGCAGAGCCGACGGTGCAGACGTGAAGGCGGTCGTAGACGGCCTGCTCGCTTGAGCATATATTGCGCCTCTGGCGATAATGATGTTTAATATTGCCCAGAAAGGACATTCATCTAGCTAACACCAGGAGGACATGAGCATGGAAAAGTATCCACGAGTTGCCAAGGCAAGAATGGAAAATGATACGGAAGCGCTCAAGCGGTTCGCCCACGCTGGCGGCGTGGAGAGCTCGCGCCGGAAGCGGGCGCACAAGCAAGCGCTCCAGCGGCTCGCCGACGAACTAGCCCGGCTCTACTCGCTCTCGCCGGACGGCGACGTCCTTCCACCGGAACCAACTGAGTGACGCCAGAAACGCGGCGGCCTTTGGCCGCCGCGATCTCTTTCAGTCAGATGTAAGACACTTGGTGTCATGCTCGCTTCCCCGCAAGAGGAAGCAGGAGATAAAACGTCGTGCCTTTGCCGAGCGCCGAGTCGAACCATACGCTCCCGTTGACCAGGTCGACCATGAATCTCGTCATATAGAGACCCAGGCCGTTGCCGTTCGGGTCAAGCAGCTTAGCGTTCTCGGCCCGGAAAAACTTGGCGAAGATGCGATCCTTGTCGCCTTCTGCGATCCCGATGCCTGCATCGCGCACGCTTATCAACACTGAATCTTCCGTGGAGACCTTTCCCGCCACGACGCTCCCTTTCCGCGCTGTCGCGATACCGACCAGGAGCTCTCCGCCTTCCGGCGAATATTTCACCGCGTTCGAGACGAGGTTCTGTAATATGATTCGGAAAAGATCTTCGTCCACCGAGAGTTCCGGGAGCTGCTGCTCATACGTCTCGACGACGCGCAGCTTCTTCTTTTCTATAGCAAGCCGGGTATCCTGGATGACCGCCTTCGCTGCCGCGGCCAGGTCTAGCGGCACCGGGTTCGCCGCGACAGACCCGGTCTCCAGACGCAAGATGTGAATGAAAGATTTGATCGTGTCGTTCATCTTCCGCGCGGCGGCGTATATCTCGTCGAAATAGCTTTTCTGTTTTTCTGTGAGCGCACCGGCGTCTCCCTCTCGGAGCATCTCCGAATACCAGTTGATGACGGTGATCGGCGTGCGCATCTGGTGCGAGGCGAGCGAGATGAACTCGTCTTTCGCGACATCTATCTCCTTCTCCCGCGTGATGTCGCGCTCGACCGTGATGAAGAAGAGGACCTTCCCCGACCGGTCCACGACCGGCGAAATGGTTGTCATGGCGGTATACACTTCGCCGTTCTTCCTCCTGTTCTGCATCTCTCCCGTGAATGGCCGCTTCTCTTCCTTTACGATACGCCACAAGTCCCGATAGAACTCGGCCGGCATGGGCGACTTCCAGAGCGCGCCGGATTTCTTCCCGACGACCTCATCCGGCGCGTAGCCGGTCGCCCGCTCGACTACGGGATTGACGTACATCACCGTCCCTTCCTGGTCGGTTATGATTATCTGATCGGACACGTTGTCGAGCGCCAGCTTGAACTTCATCAGGTCGTTCGCGAGCGACTCGGCGTTCGCTTTCTCTGCGGCTAGCCGTTCCTCTTCTTCCTTCAGGTCTTCCGCAATGTTCAGGGCCGCGTCCTCGCTGTCTTTCGCTTCCTTTGATTTCTCGGCCAGCTCGCGAGTGCGCGCGCGCACCTTCTTCTCGAGCGTGTCGTTCGCCTCCCACAGGTCGAACACCATCGTATTGAATGCTTCTGCGAGCTGGCCGACCTCGTCCTTCGATGTAACGATGACACTCTGCCGCATGCCCCCTTTCGAGATGCCCTTAGCAAGCTCCGTCAGGTTCAGGATCGGCTCCGTGATAGACCGCGCCATGGCCGCGCCGACGACCGAGATGAGCGCCGCCGCCAGAAGCCCGGCTGCCGCGAGCAGCCAATCGAGCCCGCCGCCTGCCCGCTCGTGGGCGATCAGGAAAGCTGCCCCGCCGCCGAGCACCCACGGCACGAGAGTAATCCCGAGTATGGTGAGGACGATCTTCGTGCGTATCCTCATCTGGTCCCGGATTCGCGCCGCAACGCGTCGTTCTCGTTCTTCAGCTCGATCATCTTCAGCTCTCTGCCG
>JAKAJB010000049.1 GCA_021813965.1 bacterium
CAATAAACTTCGTCCCCGATAAAAGCTGTTTACGTACCAAGGCACTTCATCCAGCACGCGGCGTCGCTCCGTCAGGCTTTCGCCCATTGCGGAATATTCTCGTCTGCAGCCTCCCGTAGGAGTATGGACCGTGTCGCAGTTCCATCGGTGGGGGTCAGCCTCTCAGCTCCCCTAAGCGTCGTCGCCTTGGTAGGCCATTACCCTACCAACTAGCTGATACTGCGCAGGCCGCTCCCGAAGCGAAAAACCTTTACCCTTTCGGGACTATCGGGAATTACCCATCCTTTCGGATGGCTATGCCCGACTTCGGGGGACGTACCTACGTGTTACTACCTCGTTTGCCGGTTGCCCTTGCGGGCCCCCTTGACTTGCATGACTTATCCACGCCGCCAGCATTCATCCTGAGCTAGGATCAAACTCTCATTAAGAATAGGCGGAACAAAAGAATTCACACTCTTTTCTTCCACCCCTTGCCGCCATTCTTAGGGACGGCAAGGGGTTTGCCCGCCATCTCCATGGCGGGCGTTCACGTATTTCATATGTCAAAGAAAAACCCGTCCCGCCCAGCGGGACAGTAAGACCATAGTATAGGAAGGTCGGAAGGGCGTCAATAGCGCATTCCGGCAAAGGAAAACCGCCCTTATTTGGGGCGGCGGAATCCTGCGTACACTCGACCGATCAGGCTGTCGACCGTCTCCGAATCAGTCATAATCATGTGCAAGAGGGTCCTGTTCCCAGAGCCCGGAGTCCTGTTGGCTTGCTCCAAACTTTGCACGCTATCCAATCCGAATCCATATCGTTCAGCGAATTTCTCCTGTGAGAGATTCAACCTACGCCGCAGATCCTTGACCTGACTTGCGGTAGGGGCAGGCAGCGACTCAGACATGATGGCTCTCCAAGAATGAACTTCGGATAAAGTACCAGCGAGCTTCCCTTTTGTACATAAGACACATAAAATCGCATTGCCAACATTGCACTCGCGCGCGATGAGCGTACAATGCCTGGAGCCGTCACCCTTGCCTGACTCATGCAACAAACGCACGAGAGAGTAGTCGTTTCCGTCGGAGGTTCTCTTATCGTCCCTGACGCAATCGATACCGATTTTCTCACGCACTTCAAGATGCTTATCCTCGAGAAAGTGCAGCGCGGGTTCACGTTCTCCATCATCGCCGGCGGCGGCAAGACCGCGCGCCGCTACCAGGAGGCGGCGAACGCCGTCTCTCCCCTCTCGCCGACCGACACCGACTGGATCGGCATCCATGCCACCCGGCTCAATGGCCAACTCCTCCGCAACGTCTTTGCCGGCTACGCCCACCCGACCGTCGTCCATAACCCTACCATCGACGTTGAGACCGACGAACCGATTATCATAGCCGCGGGATGGAAACCCGGCTGCTCGACCGACTATGACGCGGTCTTGATGGCGAAGAACCTCGGTGCAACCAAGCTCGTGAACCTCTCGAACATCGACTATGTGTACACTGCTGATCCAAGGAAGAATCCGAGTGCTAAGAAGGTAGAAAGAACGTCATGGGCCGAATTCCGCAAGCTCATTCCCGAAGAGTGGGATCCGGGGCTTTCTTCCCCGTTCGACCCGGTCGCCGCGAAAGAGGCCGAAGCTATCGGGCTCGAGGTCGCGATCATCAACGGCACGAAGCTGGAGGAATTCTCACACTACCTCGACGACAAACCCTTCGTCGGAACCATCATCTCCTAAAACAAAAACCGCTCGAAGCGGTCTTTGTTTTCTGAATATTTTAAGGACTACTTCTTATTGAACCAGTTGGCGATCGGGATGAGAAGCGGTGCCGAGCGGGCGATCGAGGAGAACGTGCCGGCGGCGACGCCGACGAGCATCACGAGCGCGAAGTTGCGGGTCGATTCCGCGCCGAAAACGATGAGGGCGATGAGGGCGAGCACGACGGTAAGGGCGGTATTGATCGAGCGGTTCATGGTCTCGCTGATGGACTTCCCGATCGTCTCTTCGAACGGCTCCTTGTTGTTCTCCCGCGAGTTCTTCGCGAGGTGCTCGCGGATGCGGTCGAAGATGACGATGACGTCATTCACGCAGTAACCGAGGAGCGAGAGGAGGGCGACGATGAAGAGCGAATCGACCTCAGCGCCGGTGAAGTGGCAGTACGCGGCGTAGAAACCGGTCGGGACGATGATGTCGATAGCGAGCATCGCGACGACCGTGATGCCGTAGCCCCAGCCCGGGACCGGACGCGACACCTTGCGGAAAGCGAAAGCGATGTAGAGCACGATCACGAGGATGACCGCGAAGATAGCCCAGAGCGCCTTATTGGTGAACTGGCTGCCGAGCGCCGGACCGACAGATGTGTAGGAAAGCTCGGCTACAACCGTCTTTGACGGTTCGCCCGACGGCGAGCCGTTTAGGGTCGTGCTTGCTTGGGAAGAGAGCGCCGAAAGGACTGCCGCGTGCTCGGCCGGCGTCATGGTGCGCATACGGATGGAGATGTCGTTGTCGCCTACGGCGCGGACTGATACGGCCCCGAGCGGGACGGTGGCGACTTGCGTCTGTATCGCAGAAAGCGCCGGGCGAGCATTCGCATAGCTCACTTCCATCAAGGAGCCGCCGGTGAAGTCGATGCCGAGCGGGAGGCCCCAGACGAGGATGGCGCCGACCGCCGCCGCGAGGATGAGCCCCGTGAGCCAGAAGAAGAACTTGCGATGATTGATGATGAACATAAATTAATTTTTACGGAAGCCTGAACCGAGCAGGAACTTCCAGATGCCCTGCCCTTTCTCCGGGACGATGGCGAGCAAGAAGACGCGGGAGAGCGAGACGGCCGATATGAAAGAGGCGAGCACGCCGAGCACGAAGACGAGAGCGAAGCCCTGCACGATCGAGGTCCCGAGCCAGAAGAGGATGACACCCGAGATGATCATCGTGAGGTGGCCGTCGCGGATGGCCGTCCAGGCGCGGGCGAAGCCGATGTGCACCGCTTCGCGCGGCGACTCGCCCTTGCGCAGCTCTTCCTTCGTGCGCTCGAAGATGAGCACGTTCGCATCCACAGCCATACCGACCGAGATGATGAGGCCGGCGATGCCAGACGCGGTGAGCGTGACGGGGATGGTCTTAATAACAGCGAGCATGAAGGCGAGATATTCGGCGAGAGCGACCACGGCGATGACGCCCGGGAGGCGGTACCACGCGATCATGAAGAGCGCGATGATGGCGAAGCCGATGATGCCGGCTTTGACGCCCGCGGAGATGGCGATCGAGCCGAGCGTCGGACCGACGGCTGAGCTGCTCTCGAGCGTGATAGGCACCGGGAGCGCGCCGAAGTTCAGGTTGCGTACGAGGTCGCGCGCCTCAGTCGCCGTGAACTGACCCGAGATGGTCGCCTGGCCGCCCGGAATCGCCTCCTGGATGACCGGCGTGGAAATCGGCTGGCCGTCGAGGAAGATGGCGAGCGTCTGTCCGACGTTTTCGCTCGTGATCTTCTCGAAGAGGGCCGCGCCGGCGCTATTGAAATTGAGGATGACTTGCGGCGCCGTGATGCCGGAGGTCGCGCCGGTGCCGAAGCCCAGGGTCGCACTCGAGAGGTAGCGGCCGGTGAGACCGGTCGCGAGATAAGCGACCTGCGTCGTCGTCCCGACCTTTGTCGTGGTCGCGAGGCGGAACTCAAGCGTCGGCGTCTGGCCGAGCGCGGCGACGGCGGCATTGATATCGGTCACGCCCGGCAGATCGACGATGAGACGGTCCTCGGTCGTGCCAGAGAGGGCGCTCGCCTGCTCGGTCTGGACCAAGGGCTCGGCGACGCCGAAAAGGTTCACGCGGCGCTCGATGACACCCTGGAGCGCGGCGAGTGCGTCGCTGCGTTCAGCGGTCGGCGTCTCGGTCATGTCGGCCTTATAGACGAGCTCTGTGCCGCCGGCGAGGTCGAGACCGAGCTTGAAGCGGTACGAAGAAAGCGGATTCGCTTCCGTCGACCACACGAAGTAGGCAAGCAAAAACCCTATGACGAGGGCGATGGCGGTGAACACTCGGAAACGAGTCATGAGAAGAGTATAAACGAAACTGAGAAAAAGCGAAGTCTTGCGGTTTTACGTATGTATTGCGCGCTCTGCGAGCGTGACAGCGTTCTCGAAGAGCTTGGCAACCGCAATGGGCCCTACCCCGCCCGGGACCGGCGTGAAAAGCGAGCAGACTTCGGCGCACGCAGGATCAGCGTCGCCGACGACTTCCCCGCCGAGCTCGGACGTGCCCGCGTCGATGAGGACGACGTCGTCGTGTATCAGATCAGGCGTGATGAGATG
>JAKAJB010000050.1 GCA_021813965.1 bacterium
GCTGGCCGTCTCGTGTCAGAACCGTGGTCGGTCAAGCCCGGGTTAGTCCGTTTGGCTAGTGAGAGCGATTTCTAAACGACGCGTCTCGAGCGCTACTTAAACAAAGCAATGATGCCAACAACCGCGAGCACAAATGTAGAAATCGCAGTAACCCAAGCTGCGATTTTAATCCCACGTGCATTGCGATTGAGCTTGTCTATGTCTTGGTAAGCCTTATCCAATCCTTCAACCTGCACTGGTTTCAATTGCGTAACCATAAATCAACTCTAATTCTGAACCGCAGCAGTTTGGCAGGAAGCATGGCAACCTTCGAGTGCTTGCGAGTAGTACGGAGCTTTGATGTCGTTAATATTTCTATCGCAACTAGCTAGACAAGCCTTGAGCTCGGAAGCGTTGCTCTGTTGTTTATTTTGTTGCAGGAAATAATAACCCGCAACAACGACGGCTAGCACTATAAGTATCCATCCTTGTGTCTTGGTCATAGGAAAATTGTAGCCTTAGTGCAAGGACGCAAGTTTTTTACGCCTCTCCATTAGTTCAGCTTCCTTGACGGGATCCGTGAGACGTCCTCCCCACGGGATTATGCCGACGTCAATTAGAGTCTGAGTGATCTTGTCCATCGTATTAAGCAATGTGAAGAAGTCACTTTCGGCGCGTAAAATATCTTCAATTATGGTTCCGCAGTGCGCTGGGTTATGTCTAAAATTCTTCAAGGTTGAGTTGAGCGTCTGCACGAATGTTTTTAGCTCGCGTTTCTTTTCCGCCTCAACGTCGAGTTTCTCCAAGATCGAATTGAAAAACTTTTCTACATTATCATCGCTCAAAAACAATCCGAGTTTGCCGCTCTCCTGCGCCTTTCGAATTATATCTTCAGGCACTCCCAAAAATGGAGCCAGAAGTAGCAGCCATTTCTCAAGCGCTTTATAGGCTGGAGCGATAGTGAAAGAGTAATCTGAGTAGCCACCAACCTTATGATACTCAATAAGTTGATTCGAATCCCATAACCACGCAAGAACATCTTCACCGCGCGCCTTTAGAAACGTCTTTGCCCCAGGCGAAAGTCTCCGGTAAATTGGATGATCTTCTTTCCAGACTTGTTTCCACTTAGTCATATGCTAATTGTATCGCTTCCACCCATAGTGTAAACGACGCTCTTCGAGCGGAATAACCTCGCACGAGTTGGCTGCCGGTCAGGGACTCGAACCCCAATACCATGCTCCAGAGGCATGTGTCCTACCATTAGACGAACCGGCAATACGGCAGTGCAGGAGCACTGCCGTCTGAGCACGATACCCGAAAAACAGATTAGATTCAACCGCGCAGGTCAAATCTCTATCTGCGAGAAGAACCGCGCACCAAGGAAGAGAAACACGGCGGAAACGACGACGAGAACGCCGAAATCGGTCGCGAGCGAGAACGTGCCAGCGCCGATGAGGAAGTGCCGGAGCGCGTCGACGCCGTAGGAAAGCGGGTCGAACTGCGCGACGATGAGGAGCGCCTTCGGCACGTTGTTGAGCGGAAAGAGCGCGCCCGAGAGGAAGAAGAGCGGCATCACGAGGAAGTTCATGATGAGCTGGAAGCCCTGCATGTCGCGGAGTTTCGAAGCGACCGTGATGCCGAGCGCGCTGAAGAGGAGCGCAATGAGGAGCATGACGATGATTGCCGGCACGACCCCGACCCAGAGCGGGCGGAATCCCGCGGCGACCGCGATGCAGAGCACGAGGGTACCCTGCAAGGCCGCAACGGTCGCGCCGCCGAGCGTCCGGCCGAACATGATGGCGAGCCGCGATACCGGCGCGACGAGGGTCTCTTTCAGGAATCCGAACTGCCGGTCCCAGATGACCTGCATGCCGTTAAAGATGGCGGTAAAGATGATGGACATGCCGATGATGCCCGGTGCGATGAACTCGAGGTAGTTGCCCTGCCCCGCCTTCTGGAACACGGGTCCGAGCCCGTAGCCGAGCGCGACGAGAAAGAGGAGCGGCTGGCCGAGGGCGCCCACGATGCGGGACTTGCTGCGGATGAACCGCTTCACCTCCCGGAGCCACATGATGTAAATAGCTTTCGTCATAGGTTAGCGGCGACTGCCGTGGCGCATCTGGTAGTGCGAGCGCATGCGGTCGGTCGCCGAGCCCGCCTCCTCGCGGATGCTGCTGCCCGTGAGCGCGAGGAACGCGTCCTCGAGCCGCGCGGTGCCAGTCTCCGCCTTGAGCGACTCGGTCGTGCCCTGCGCGACGAGCTTCCCGTGGTCGACGATGGCGACGTGCCGCGCCGTGCGCTCGACCTCCTCCATGTAGTGCGTCGTGAAAAATACCGTGATGCCCTCGTTCGCGTTCAGCTGCTCGACGTAGTGCCACAGATGGTTGCGTGTCTGCGGGTCGAGGCCGAGAGTCGGCTCGTCAAGAAAGATGATCTTCGGGTGGTGCAGGAGGCCGCGTGCAATCTCGAGCCGGCGCTTCATGCCGCCCGAGAAATCGCGCACGAAGCTGTCTTTCCTGTCCGCGAGCTCGACGAGAGCGAGGAGCTCGTCGATGCGCTTCCGAAGCGTCCCCGCGGGCACGCCGTAGAGTGCGCCATGGAGCTCGAGGTTCTCGAGCGCGGTGAGGTCTTCGTCCAACGATGGGTCCTGGAACACGATGCCGAATGAATGCCGCACCGCGTCCGAGTCCGTGACCGGGTCGTGCTCGTCGATGCGAATGACGCCCTCCGAGGGATGGAGAAGCGTCGTGAGCATCTTTATGGTCGTGCTCTTCCCCGCGCCGTTCGGCCCGAGGAGGGCGAAGATGTCGCCCGCGGCAACGGAGAACGAGACGTCGCTCACCGCCTCGAAATCGCCGAAGCGTTTCGTCAGGTGCGCTACCTCGATGATATTCGCCATTGGTATACCCTACTACGCGCCAGCTCCGGTCTATTTTCGCTTGTGCGCCATCGCAGCCTTGAGGAACTCGGTGAAGAGAGGATGCGGGTCCAAGGGGCGCGCCTGGAGCTCCGGGTGGAACTGGGTGCCGAGCATGAACGGATGCTTGCCCTTCGGCAGCTCGGCGATTTCCATGAGGACGCCGTCGGGCGAGGTGCCGGAGAACACGAGCCCCGCCTCCTCGAGCCGCTTCACGTACTCCGGATTTATCTCGTAGCGATGGCGGTGGCGCTCCTCGACGAGTTCCTTCTTGTACGCCGCGCGCGCCATGGTGCCCTTCTTCAGGTACGCGGGGTACACGCCGAGACGCATGGTGCCGCCATACTTGTTCCCCTCAAGGTGCTTCTTTTGGTCGAGCATGATGTCGACGATCGGGTCGGCGGCGCTCTTCTTTATCTCCGTCGTGTGCGCGTCTTTCAGCCCGAGCATGTGCCGTGCAAACTCGATGACCATGAGCTGCATGCCGTAGCAGAGGCCGAAGTACGGAATCTTGTGCTCGCGCGCGTACTGAATGGCTTTTATCTTGCCCTCGATGCCGCTTTCGCCGAAGCCGCCCGGCACGATGATACCGTCGAACTTCGAGAGCATCGAGACCGGCTTCCCCTTCTCGAAGTCCTTCGAATTGATCCAGGTTATCTTCGCGCGCTTTCCGAGCTTCGCGGATGAGAACTTGATGGCTTCGATGACCGAGAGGTACGCGTCTGAAAGGACGAAATCGCCCGTGTCGAAATACTTGCCCACGATGGCTATCTCAACCGGTTTCGCCTTCTCGTCTGCCACGGCACCCGCGAAGCGCTTCCACGCGGCGAGCGACGCCTTGTTCTTGGCCGGCAGCTTCAGTGCCTCGAGGAGCTGGTCACCGAACTTGTCCTTCTCGAAATTGAGCGGGGCCTCGTAGATGCTCTTGATGTCGGGCGCGGAAATGATGCGGTCCTTGCGCACCGAGCACGAGATGGCGAGCTTCTCCTTGCGCTTCTCGTCGAGCGCTTCCTTCGAGCGCGCAACGATGAACTCCGGCTGCACGCCGTAGCTATTGAGGTCGCGCACGGCGGTCTGCGTCGGCTTCGTCTTCATTTCGCCCAAGGTCCCGGGCGTCGGGAGGTAGCTCACCATGACGAAGAGCACGTCGTCCGGACGCTCCATCTTCATGACACGCGCCGCTTCGATGAAGAGCGCGTTCTGGAAATCGCCAACCGTACCGCCTATCTCGATGACAGAGATGCGGCTGCCGTTGTAGGCAGCCGCCGCTTCGAAGCGGCGCATGATCTCGTCCCGGACGTGCGGGATGGCCTCGACGCACTTGCCG
>JAKAJB010000051.1 GCA_021813965.1 bacterium
CGTGATGATGCCCCCCGGGACCGGGTCGCCATAGTATCCCGGCTGCGCGGCACCGCTGCCGCCGAGGTACGGTTCGCGGATCTTCTTGGGAGAAGAGCCTCTCTTGGGCGTCGAGATTGTCACCGGAGGAGCGACTTCAGCGCCGGGGATGATGACGGTCGAGCCGACTGCAAGCGGCGCCGAGGCGTCGAGGCCGTTGAATTGCGCGATTTCGCCCGCGTCGGCGTTGTATTTCCTGGCAATCGACTTGAGGGTGTCGTTTTTGCCGACGGTGTGCTTGATGCCCGAAATCGGGAGGATGATAAGCGTATCGCCGACGTGGATATCGCGCGTGCCGCTCAGGTTGTTCGCCCAGATGATGGTATTCACCGAGACGCCGAACATGTCGGCGATCTCCGAGAGCGTGTCGCCCGGGCGCACGACGTAGACCGAGATGCGGTCGGACGGCGTCGAGCTCGCGACGTCGGCGATGGTGCCCGAGGGGCCGGTGTAGGCGAGGACGGCGTTATCGCTCGTCTGGATAGTGTCGCCGAGGCCCTTATCAGGGTTCGGGTCGATATTGGTTGCCGCTTCAAGCAGCGGCGTCGAAGAGTTCGGCGTGAAGCCGCTGCCGGCTGCATTCGCATTTATCGAAAAGAACCAGAACGCGCTTGCGCGGTTCGGGATGAGCGTCGCCGCAAGGGCGACTACGACGAATCCTGTAAGGAAAAGTTGTGAGGTAAGTTTAATGGGAAAACGGGGCGGGGCGGTGGGTCTTTCGAATACAGAAATGGCTTACATACAAGGTATATAAGCCATTCCTTGAGTACAGCAGTAACAGTCGATATGGGGAGTATAGCGGAGTGAGGAGGGTAGTCAACCGCCTTGCCCGATACCTGTGGAAAGCGCTTTATAGGGTATATTTGGTAGGTGAAATACCTCGAAGGATTGAATGACGCGCAGAAACGGGCCGTCCTCGCTCTGGACGGCCCGATCTCGGTCCTGGCCGGCGCCGGAAGCGGGAAAACCCGTGTCCTCGCGACGCGGGTATACCATCTCGTCCGCGAAGGGGTGCCGGCGGACAAGATCCTCGCTGTCACGTTCACCAACAAGGCGGCCCGGGAGATGCGGGCGCGAGTGCGGGCGATGCTCGGGGATGACGCGGCGACCCCGTTTGTCGCGACGTTCCATGGTCTCGGCCGCGAGCTTCTGGAGAGCTATGGATCGGCAATCGGCGTCCAGCGTTTCTTCAGCGTCTATGACCGCGATGACTCGGAGAAGGCGATAGGGGCGGCGCTCAAGGCGCTCGACATCTCGGCCAAGGAGCTCTCGCCTCGCGCGGTGCTCGGCCGCATCTCGCGTGCGAAAGGCGACGGGATGCGCGCGAGCGAGTTCCATGAGAAGTACGGCCGTTCGAGTTTCGGCGGGCGCGTAGCCGCAGAGGCGTGGCTCCGCTACGAGAAGACGCTCAAAGACGAGAAAGCGCTCGACTTCGACGACCTCATCGCGCTGCCGGTGCGCCTCCTCGAGGAGCATCCGGAGGTGCGCTCTGCGGCGCAGAAGCGCTGGCAGTACTTGCACATCGACGAATACCAGGACACCAATGCGCTTCAGGGGCGTCTCACGAACATGCTTGCGGCGGAACACAAGAACCTGTTTGTCGTCGGGGACATCGATCAGACTATCTATACGTGGCGCGGGGCGACTATCGACAACCTGCTCGGATTCGACAAGACGTATCCGGAGGCGCAGACCATCATCCTCGAGCGCAACTATCGCTCGACGAAGAACTTGGTCGATGCCGCGAACGCAGTCATCGAGAAGAACAAGAACCGCAAGGAGAAGCGCTCGACGACCGAGCAGGATGCGGGCGAGCCCATCGTCGTGCATATGGCATCAAGCGCCGAAGACGAAGCGCGCTGGATCGCGCTCCGGATCCGCGAACTCATGTCTCAAGGGGTGAAACCGGAGGACGTCGCGATACTCTTCCGCACCAACTTCCAATCGCGCGCGCTCGAGGAGGGGCTCCTGCGCGCTGGCGTGCCGTACAAGCTTCTCGGGACGCGTTTCTTCGGGCGCAAGGAAGTGAAGGATGCGCTCGCGTGGATGCGGCTCGCGATGGACCCGTCGCGCGAAGTCGACAAGCTGCGCGCGGCGGCTGCGCCGCCGCGCGGGCTCGGCGCGGTGACGCTCGGGAAGCTCGCCGCAGGACAGCGCGACCAATTGCGTGCGAGCGACCTCGCGAAGGTAGAGAAATTCGAACAGACCATCGATGAGCTCGCGCTGGCCGCCGACGAGCTCGTCCCGTCGGAGTTCGTGAAGCTCGTCATCGAGAAGAGCGGCATGCGGCGAGCGCTCGTCGAAGAGGGAAGCGAAGAAGACCGCGAGCGCTTCGAGAATGTCGAGGAACTTGCATCGGTCGCGGCCCGGCACGATAGCGTGCCGGGCAAGGAGGGCATCGCGCTTTTCCTTGCCGAGGCGGCGCTTGCGAGCGATCAGGATGAGCTCGATCAGGGCGAGAAGACCGGCGTCACGCTCATGACAGTCCATGCAGCCAAAGGGCTCGAGTTCGATACCGTCTTCGTGGCGGGCATGGAAGAAGGGCTTTTCCCGCATCAGGGCATGGGAGCGGATACGAACCGCGACGAGGAAGAAGAACGGCGGCTCTTCTACGTGGCTATGACCCGCGCGAAATCGCGCCTCTGCCTGACGCTCTCGCGCGTCCGGAAGATTTACGGCAGCGACACCTACGCGGAGCCGTCGTCGTTTCTTGCCGACATCGATAGCGGGCTTGTCTTGTACGACGAAACCGACAGCCCCTTGAATAATTGGTGAGGACGGAAGGTAAATGAAACGGACGCCATTTTCAGGCGTCCGGTGCTGGTTCAGACAATTTCTACTCCTTGATTTCTTTTTCTTTGCCGCTCCACGGGTCGATGGAGGTGGTGGAGGCGGAGGTCTGGTACTCGTAGTCCTTGACGATGCTTCCTTGGTAAACGATCTGCAAGGAACTTCGTTCGGACTTTACTTTCTCGCTGCCGAAGGAGAAAAAGTGCGGCGCGACAATCCTGACGTGTTGGTATATCGCGATGCGCCCATCATTCGGGGTGATCGATACCGTGGTCGGTTGTCCCAGTCTCGCCTCGACTTCGGCGCGGGAGGTCACGCCCTTCTTGATGAATTTGATCTCGTTGCGGCTTATCTTCTGTCCGCCGTAATCTTGGGTTGCGGGGTTGACCGCGCAAGCAGAAAGCGCGGCGATAAGGATAGACAAGAAGCTCAATTTGAAGATTTTCATGGCGATTCTCCTTAGCAGGAACTTCGTGGCAAAGGGCTCAAGGCGGCCCAATGGAATGTCGGAGGACATCTGACACTTTCATAGCATACGGTATTCCATTGTCAACACTCTAAAACCAGAGCGGATAAGTTACTATCATCAGTATGATAAGAGCGAAAAAATCACTCGGGCAGAATTTCCTGATGCATGCGCGCATCGCGGAGCGCATCGCGCGCTCGGCGGAGCTCGCGCCGGAATCAATCGTCTTTGAAATCGGCCCAGGGACCGGCATGCTCACAAGGGAACTTTTGAAATTCGCACGGAAGGTCATCGCGCTCGAAGCGGATAATGAGCTTCTTGAGAGATTGCAGACGGATTTTGCGGACGAGATACGCGATGGCCGGCTCGAACTGCTCGGCGGCGACATACGCACGTTCGATATCTCCTCGCTTCCGAAAGGGTACGCGCTCGTCGCGAA
>JAKAJB010000052.1 GCA_021813965.1 bacterium
CGCTCTAACCAACTGAGCTAGGAGCGCGAACACTTCAGAGAATATCAGATAAAAGGTGGACCGTACAGGATTCGAACCTGCGACCCCCTCATTGCAAATGAGGTGCTCTGCCAACTGAGCTAACGGCCCGTGCCGTGATGTTACCTTGCCCGCGCCAAGTTGACCAGATGCTCCAAGAAGTCGGGCAGCGAGACGCCCACCGACGCGAGCGCGCGCGGCAGGAGCGATTGCTCGGTGAGGCCGGGGAGCGTGTTGGTCTCGAGGTAATAAATACCCTTCGGCGTGACGATGAAGTCGCTGCGGGAATAGTGCCGCAGGCCGAGCGCCTTGTGCGCGCGGCGTGCGAGGCGGCCGAGCTCCTCGGCGTCGACCCGAGAGAAATTGCCGGGGCAGACTTCGCGCGAGCTGCCGGAATATTTCGCGCCGTAAGAGAAGAAATCGCCGCTTGGCGGGATGATCTCGACCGTCGGCAGCGTGTAGAGCGCTTCGCCGCGCAGCCCCTCGACCACGCCGACCGTCGCCTCCCTGCCGCGGACGTATTCTTCGACCAGCACGCTCGGCGCTCCGTCCGCAAAGAGCGCTTGTATCGCCGCGAACACCGGCGCGTAGCCGCCCACGACCGACACGCCGATCGATGACCCCCACCCCACCGGCTTCACCACCACAGGCTGTGGGAATGCGCGAGTCACTTCGATCGCCGCGGCTTCGCTCTCCTCCGCGCGCTCGATAAGGCGGAACGCGGGCGTGAGAAGCCCCGCCTCTTGCGCGTGCGCCTTGGCCATGACCTTGTGCATCGCGAGATACGACGCGAAAGGACCCGAACCCGCATACGGCACGCCGAAGCGCTCCAAGAGCTTCTGCACCTCTCCGTCCTCGCCGTATTGCCCGTGCAGCCCGATGAGCGCAGCGTCGAGCTGGCGCAGCACGCGCTCCGGCGTCGTCGCGCGGCCGCGATCGTACCACTGACCGTTCCGGTCTATGTATATGTCGCGCGGCAGGAACCGCTCCGGCGGAAGATTCGCCAATATGGCGGCGCCGCTCTTGAGCGAGACTTCATGCTCGCTCGACGGGCCTCCGCGCAGTATGCCGACGATGGTTCGCATCAGGTATAGTATACTCTGCTTCATGACCATACACGAAACGATCAAGAAGGAAATCCCCGCTGCGCTCCGCGCGCGCGACGACGCTCGCCTCCGCACGCTCCGCTCGCTCATCGCCATGATGACCAACGAGTCCGTATCGAAGAAGCGCAAGCCTGACGAGCTGCTCTCGGACGACGAAGCGCTCGCCGTACTCAAGCGCGCCGCGAACCAGCGGCGGGATTCCATCGAGCAATTCGAGAAGGCGGCGCGCCCCGAGCTCGCCGAGCCGGAGAAAGAGGAGCTTGCCATCATCGAATCGTACCTTCCAGCCATGATGAGCCGCGACGAGATCGCCGTGCTCGCGAAGGCGAAGATGGCCGAGCTCGGCGTCTCCGACAAGGCCGGCGCCGGGAAGCTCACCGGGGCGCTCATGAAAGACCTGCGCGGCCGAGCAGACGGCGCAGACGTGAAAGCGGTCGTAGACGGCCTGCTCGCTTGAGCGATTTGCACTTTCGCCTAAAGTGTTGTTTGATAGTTTACAGGCAAGCGTGCGACTTTAAACCAAACCGGAGGTGAGCGTATGGAAAAATACCGAGCTGAATTGGCAAAAGCAAAGCAACAGCATGACGCGGAAACACTTTCCAGGATGGGGCGTGCAGGCGGCGTGGAGAGCTCGCGCAGGAAGCGGGCGCGCCAGCAAGCGCTCCGGCGGCTCGCCGACGAGCTAGCCCGGCTCTACTCGCTCTCGCCGGACGGCGACGTCCTTCCCCCGGAACCAACTGAGTGACCCGCAAACGCGGCGGCCTTTGGCCGCCGCGATCTCTTTCAGCTGCCGCTCGCCTCACACCCGCTTCCCCGCAAGAGGAAGCAGGAGATAGAATGTCGTGCCTTTGCCGAGCGCCGAATCGAACCAGACGCTCCCGTTGACCAGATCGACCATGAACTTCGTCATATAAAGCCCCAGGCCGTTGCCGTTCGGGTCCAGCCGCTTCGCATTCTCGGCACGGAAGAACTTGGCGAAGATACGGCCCTTGTCGCCCTCTGCGATCCCGATGCCCGTATCGCGCACGCTCACCAGCGCCGAATCTTCCATGACGACCCTGTTCGCCACGACGCTCCCCTTTTTCGCCATCGCGATGGCGACCTCCAGCTCGCCGCCGTCCGGGGAATATTTTACCGCGTTCGAGACGAGGTTCTGTAATATGACGCGGAAAAGCTCCTCGTCTATCGAGAGCTCCGGGAGCTGCTGCTCATACGTCTCGACGACGCGCAGCTTCTTCTTTTCTATAGCAAGCCGGGTATCCTGGATGACCGCCTTCGCTGCCGCAATCAGGTCGAGCGGCACCGGGTTCGTCGTGACAGACCCGGTCTCCAGGCGCAAGATGTGAATGAAGGATTTGATCGTGTCGTTCATCTTCTGCGCGGCGGCGTATATCTCGTCGAAATAGCTCTTCTGTTTTTCGGTCAGCGCGCCAGCGTCGCCATCCCGAAGCATCTCCGAATACCAATTGATGACGGTGATCGGCGTACGCATCTGGTGTGAGGCGAGCGAGATGAACTCGTCTTTCGCGGCGTCTGTCTCCTTCTCTCGCGTGATGTCACGCTCGACCGCGATGAAGAAGAGGATCTTTCCTGATCGATCCACGACCGGCGAAATGGTGGTCATGGCGGTATATACTTCGCCGTTCTTCCTCCTGTTCTGCATCTCTCCCGTGAACGGCTCCTTCTCTTCTTTTATGATG
The DNA here is from genome assembly GCA_021813965.1 of bacterium. GTDB lineage: Bacteria > Patescibacteriota > Minisyncoccia > Phycocordibacterales > Phycocordibacteraceae > C7867-001. The sequence goes on from JAKAJB010000052.1 coordinate 2,825, forward strand.
CGCCACAAGTCTCGGTAGAACTCGGCCGGCATGGGCGATTTCCAGAGCGCGCCGGATTTCTTCCCGATGATCTCCTCCGGCGCGTAGCCGGTCGCCTGCTCGATCACCGGATTGACGTACACCACCGTCCCTTCCGGGTCGGTTATGATTATCTGATCGGACACATTGTCGAGCGCCAGCTTGAACTTCATCAGATCGTTCGCGAGCGACTCGGCGTTCGCCTTCTCTGCGGCGAGCCGTTCCTCTTCTTCCTTCAGGTCTTCCGCAATGTTCAGGACCGCGTCCTCGCTGTCTTTCGCTTCCTTTGATTTCTCGGCCAGCTCGCGAGTGCGCGCGAGCACCTTCTTCTCGAGCGTGTCGTTCGCCTCCCACAGGTCGAACACCATCGTATTGAACGCTTCGGCTAGCTGGCCGGCCTCGTCCTTCGAGGTAACGATGGCACTCTGCTTCAGTCCACCTTTCGAGATGCCCTTCGCAAGCTCCGTCAGGTTCAGGATCGGCTCCGTGATAGACCGCGCCATAGCCGCGCCGACGACCGAGATGAGCGCCGCCGCCAGAAGCCCGACTGCCGCGAGCAGCCAATCGAGCGCCCCGCCGCCTGCCCGCTCATGTGCGATCAGGAAAGCTGCCACGCCGCCGAGCGCCCACGGCACGAGTGTGATCCCGAGTATGGTGAGGACGATCTTCGTGCGTATCCTCATCTGGTCCCGGATTCGCGCCGCAACGCGTCGTTCTCGTTCTTCAGCTCGATCATCTTCAGCTCTCTGCCGATCATGAGCTTATTCATGCTCTCGATTTCTTTCGTGGCGCGAAGCGACGTTATGCCGAACGCGAGGTCATCGGCCAGTTCTTGCAGGATCTTCATCTCGTCCGGCGTGAAAGCGTCCGCCTTTTCGGAATATATGAC
>JAKAJB010000053.1 GCA_021813965.1 bacterium
CGCGTCGCTCCATCTCGCCAAGCATCCGGAGGACGCGCGCAAGATGTCGATCAAGAAGAATAGCGTCGCCATCGTCTCCGATGGCTCGGCCGTGCTCGGCCTCGGCAATATCGGTCCCTACGGCGCGTTGCCGGTGATGGAAGGGAAGGCGCTTATCTTCAAATCGAAAGCGGATGTTGATGCGTGGCCCTTGGTGCTCGATACGCAGGATCCGGACGAGATCGTCCGCATCGTGAAGGCCGTCGCGCCGAACTTCGGCGGCATCAATCTCGAGGATATCGCCGCGCCCGCATGTTTCGAGATCGAACGAAGGCTCATCGAGGAGCTCGACATCCCGGTGATGCATGACGACCAGCACGGCACCGCTATCGTGGTGCTCGCGGGTCTCATCAATGCCGCGAAAGTCGTAGAGAAAGATCTGAAAAAGCTGCGGGTCGTCGTGAGCGGTGCGGGTGCCGCTGGTACGGCGGTCGCGAAGCTCTTGGCTGCCGCCGGGGTGAAGGATCTCGTTCTCCTGGATCGTACCGGCGCCATCTATGCCGGACGCGCCGACCTGAATGCGCACAAGAAAGAGCTCGCCGCCCTCACGAACCCGCGCAAGGCGAAGGGCGGTCTCGCTGACGTCATGCGAGACGCGGATGTGTTCATCGGTGTCTCGGGCAAAGGTCTCCTCAAAGCCGAACACGTCGCGAGCATGGCGCCGCGCAGCATCATATTCGCTCTCGCGAATCCCGAGCCGGAGATATTGCCCGAGGAAGCGTGGAATGCCGGGGCGGAAGTCATCGCGACCGGCCGTTCCGATTTCCCGAACCAGATCAACAATTCACTCGTCTTCCCGGGCATCTTCCGCGGCGCGCTCGACAAGGGCGTAAAGCGGATCACCGAAGCGGCCAAGCTCCGCGCCGCTCGCGCGCTCGCGGCGCTCGTCGCGAAGCCGACTGCGGAGAAGATCATCCCCGACATGCTCGACAAGCGGGTTGTCCAAGCGGTCGCAAAAGCGGTACGCTAGAGGCATGCGGAAGAAACGAACAGGGTTCTACCATTGGCTCGTGATGATCCCGGACCGGCTGTATCCGTTCAAGACGGACGTGGGCGGGCAGTGGGTGCGCGGTATCCGCTCCTACAACGCATCGCTCGCGCGTTATCAGCGGAAGTACGGGGCGGGCCATTACGGGTTCAAGCTCGATGCCTATCGCCAGATATTCCACCTGGCCGGGTCGGTGCTCTACCTGCTCGTCGCGGCATACTTCTCGCAGGCGCTCTTCGGAAGCGAACGCGCGCTCTACGCTTTCCTCGCAGCCGCGGTGCTCCTCATCTCGTTCCAGGAGTTCTACCTGCACCGCCGGATGTACCGGCAGCTCTGGAGGAAGGGGATTCTCGACTGGCTGGCATGGTGCGTGCCGATGGGGCTGTATCTCTTCACGCATCTCCACTAGTCCGATTATTTCTTGGTATACTTCACGCATATGTCCACAACCACCATCGTGCTCATCGTCATCGCAGTCGTCGTGCTCTGGGTCATCATGGCGTATAACGGCCTCATTACGCTTACCAATCGTGCGAAAGAGGCATGGGCCGACATCAGCGTGCAACTCAAGCGTCGTTACGACCTCATCCCGAACCTCGTCGAGACCGTAAAGGGCTACGCCGCGCACGAGTCGAGCGTGTTTGAGAACGTCACCAAGGCGCGCGCTGACGCCATGGGCGCAGGCTCTGCGACGCCGGCGGCGCAGGCCGCTGCCGAGAATCAGCTCTCGGGCGCGCTCAAGACGCTCTTCGCGGTCTCTGAAGCGTATCCGGACCTGAAAGCGAATCAGAATTTCCTCCAGCTCCAACAGGAGCTCGGCGATACCGAGGACAAGATCCAGGCCGCCCGCCGCTTCTACAACACGACCGTCATGGCGCTCAATACGGCAGAGCAGCGCTTCCCGGGCAATCTCATCGCTTCGTCGTTCCGTTTCGCGCCGATGGACCTCTTCGAGCTCACCGAGGCCGCCGCGGCCGAACCGGTGAAGGTGCAGTTCTGAACGGCCCCGTTAGAAATAACGGCACGAGCGAGAGGGACGTACAAGAGCAGATTCTTGTTTATCAGGCTAATTTCTAACGGGATGGATCTCTACGAGCAGCGTTCAAGCAATATCCGCCGCACGTGGGCGCTCATACTCGGCTTCCTCATCGTCGTCATTGCGGTCGGGTACGCCATCTCCTGGTATTACGGGAACCCGGCCATCCTCTACATCGCGGTCGTGATAGCGGTTGCCACGAACTTCTATGCATACTGGGCGAGCGACAAGCTGGTGCTCTCTCTCAATCATGCGCGCCCGGCGACGCGCGAGGAGTTCTTCGATTTCTATACCGTCACCGAGAATCTCGCCATCACGGCCGGGTTGCCGCAGCCGAAACTTTACGTGATAGACGATCCGGCGCCGAATGCCTTCGCGACCGGCCGCGACGAGAAGCATGCGGTGGTGTGCGCGACGACCGGTCTTCTCTCCATGATGACGCGCCCTGAGCTCGAGGGCGTCATCGGCCATGAGCTCTCGCACATCAGGAACCGCGACATGCTCCTCATGACGATCGCGGTCGTGCTTGCTGGGTTCGTCGCCATCATCGCGAACATATTCCTGCGCATGACGTTCTGGGGCGGCGGCCGCCGCGACGACAACGGCAACGGGAACGCCGTACTCATGATCATCGCGGTCGTGGCTATCGTGCTCGCGCCTCTGGCGGCTAAGATGATCGAGCTCGCCGTCTCCCGCCGCCGCGAGTATCTCGCCGATGCCTCGGGCGCGCTCCTCACGCGCTATCCGGAGGGTCTCGCTTCAGCGCTCCGGAAGATAGGGAACTACGCCGCGCCGATGCGGAGCGCGAATCTCGCGACCGCACATCTTTTCATCGGCGACCCGTTCGGCGCGAAGTCGGGCAGCGCGAGCGGCTGGGTCGAACGCATGTTCTCCACTCATCCGCCCATCCAAGACAGGATACGGGCGTTAGTGGGGTAATATAAATCCATATGGAGAGAACCCCGAGCAGGAAGCCTGTCGGGCCGGAGAGGGCGCCGGTCTTGTCGCTTGAAGAACGCCGGGCAGAGTATGCCCGTCACACTCCGGATTCCCCGACGAGGATGGCGGACGATCTCGAGCGGGATTTCAGTCAGATAATCCAGACGCTGGAAACCGGCGATCCGGCTCGTTTGCATGAGATTATTGCCGACGCGCGCGCACTCTTGCCGTATTTCGGACAGATGACGGCTGCCGTCAAGAACCTCGAAGGGCATGCTACGTTCGATACGCTGACCGAGCTTCCCAATCGCCGCAGTTTCAAGGAAAGGCTGGGAAGGGAGGTGAGTCATGCGCATCGTCTTGAGAGCCGCGGCATGCCTCAGCAGGTGCATGTACTGTTCATAGACATCGATCATTTCAAGAGCATAAACGATGACCCGCGTCTCGGGCATGACGCAGGCGACCTGTACCTGAAGACGATCGCCGCACATATGCAGAAAGTCCTGTCCCGGGAAACCGATGTCGTCGCTCGCCTCGGCGGCGACGAGTTCGCGGCTATCCTCCTCGATTGCGATGAAGATGTCGCTCGGAAATTGGCCGGGGAACTGCGCGAGGCGGTGAAGCGGAGCTCAGACGAGGCGAAGCGCGAATATGAAAAAGAGAACGGGATCGTCCTGCGC
>JAKAJB010000054.1 GCA_021813965.1 bacterium
GATGTTATTGCGATCCATGATCGCCGTGAGGTTGTGCAGCTTGTTCTTCCCGGCGAACATGGCCGCTTCCCAGACATTCCCCTCGTCCTGCTCGCCGTCGCCCATCACGCAGTAGACGCGCTGCTGCTTCTTCCCGTCCATACGGAACGCGTAGGCGATACCGGCCGCCTGCGAGAGGCCCTCGCCGAGAGGCCCGGAAGTCGTCTCAAGGCCGGGCAGGCGTACGCGCTCCGGATGCCCCTGGAGCCGGCTGCCGAATTTGCGCAGCGTAAGGCACTCTTCGACCGGGAAGTAGCCCGCGTGCGCCATCGCCGCATAGCGCACCGGCACGATATGGCCGTTGGAGAGAATGAGCCGGTCGCGCTCTTCCCAGTCCGGACGCTTCGGATCGTGAGTGAGGATATTGAAATAGAATGCCGTGAAGATGTCCGCCATGCCGAGAGGCCCCGCGGTGTGCCCGCTCCCCGCTGCGACGAGCGAATCGATGACCGTTTCGCGGACGGCTTCCGCTCTTTTCTCAAGCTCGATAAGCATCGTGTCGGTGAGTGCCATAGGTAGTAAGTATACCGCACGCGTCTATACCCCGAAGGGAGTCGCGAGCGCTTCGAACTTCGCGACTTCCGCAGAAGGGTTCGCCGCGCGGAGGATCGCGGAGCCGACGATGAGATTCGATACGCCGAGCGCGAGGAGGCTCGGTGCCGTCTCAAGCGAGACGGCACCGTCGATCTGCACGGGGATCTCCGGGTGGCGGCTCCGGAATGAACGGACGTTCCCGAGGACGCGCCGATCGAACGGCTGCCCCTGCCGGCCGATGGTCGCGATCCCCATGAACTGTACGTAGCTGACTTGCGGAAGGTACGGTTCGATCAGCGAGAGGTCGCTCGCGATATTGAGCGCGAGACCGAAGGTGATGAAATCATCACCGTACTTCCTCCGAGCCGAGGCGAGCAGCCGCGAAAGATCCGTCGTGCTCTCGGCGTGGAAGGTGAGGCGCGATGCGCCGAGCGCGAGCCAGGCACCGGCCGCCTCATCGGCGTCATTGCACATGAGATCCATCTCGTACTCGATGCGGTCGAGATTCGGCAGCATCTCCCCGCGCGCGATCATGTCGCGCATCTCTTGCGGAGCGGTATACGGCCATGACGCCGGCGTCGCGAAACGCCCGTCGACGACATCTATCTGGACCCGGGTGATTGACGGGATGTGCGCGAAACGGCCAAGCTTCTCTGTAAGATCTTCGAGAGAAGGGGTAAGCACGGCGGGGACGACGATGCTCATAGGACTAGCATATAGCGGATAGCCGGTAGCCGATAGCCGGGCACGTGCATAACCCCTGCGGGCTGCTATAACCTGTCAGCTATATGCTATGAGCTGCTCACTAGAATTTCGCTATGCGCCGTGCATGCCGCGGAGCGTCGGAGAAAGCCGTCTCAAGGAAGATCTGCATCGCCTCGGCGGCCTCCTTCCCTGACACGAACCGAGCGCCGATGGAGAGGATATTGGCGTCATTATGCCTCCGCGAAAGGCGGACCAAATCGAACCCGTCCTCGGAACGCCCGCCTTCGATATCGAGCGAGGTCGCGACGCGCATGGGGCCGTAGAAGACGGCAGCGCGAGCACCCGGGACGCGGTTAGCGCACATCGCCTCGCCCTGCCCGCTCCCGCCGAGGATGATGCCGAACACCCGCGCGGCAGAGCCGCGCGGATTCTCCTCCGCTACTTTCTGCGCGCAGGGCGTGATGAAGTCCGGGTAATCGTCTTCGGGATCGAGCGTATGCGCGCCCATATCCTCGACCTCGTACCCGAGCGTGCGCGCCGCTTCGACGAGCGCCTGCCGGAGCGCGAAGCCTGCGTGATCGGATGCGAAATAGACTTTAGGCATGCGCCGCAGCGATCACGTGACGGACGAGCGCCTCCGTGTAGCCCATCTCGTTGTCGTACCAAGCGAGCACCTTCACGAGGTTCCCGTCCACGACGCGCGTCATGCCGAGGTCCGCGATGGACGCGTGCGGCTCACCGATGATGTCGCTCGAGACGAGATCCTCTTCGCTTACGGCGAAGAGACCCTCCCAGCGCGGCTGCTCCGCAGCCGCGCGCAGTATCGTATTCACCTCTTCAGCGGTCGTTGCTCGCTTCGCGATGAAGGTGATGTCGGCGATAGACCCGGCCGGAACCGGCACCCGGAGCGAAATGCCGTCGAATTTCCCGACGAGCGGCTCGTATGCTTGCGCAACGGCCGTCGCCGCGCCGGTTGAGGTCGGCACGATGTTCTGCGCGGCGGCGCGCCCCTCCTTCACATCCTTCTTCGAGGGGCCGTCGACGATGGACTGGCTCGCGGTGTACGCATGTGTCGTCGAGAGCACGGCCTTCTCGATGCCGATAGCCTCGTCGAGGATGGCGATGAGTGGCGACGACGCATTCGTCGTGCAGGAGGCATTGCTCGTAATCGAACAGGTCTTCAAGCGGTCCTCGTTTATGCCCATGAGCACCGTCGCACCGAGTGGCGACTCGGTGTGCACCGGTGCGCTGATGACCACGCGCTTCGCGCCCGCAGTGATGTGCGCATTCGCTTTCTCATAGTCCGTGAAGAATCCCGTCGACTCGACGACAACGTCGACGCCGAGCTCCTTCCACGGCAAGTTCGCCGGATCCTTCTCCGAGAGGAACTTCACTTCCCGGCCGTCGATCACGAGATTCCCGTCTTTCGCCTCCACGGAGAACGGCGCGCGGCGATACACCGTATCGTACTTGAGCAAGTACGCGAGATTATCCAAGGAGCCGAGGTCGTTCACCGCGACAATCTCGATGCCCCTGCCCTGCGAGCGACGAGCGAATGCCCTGCCGATCCTCCCGAACCCGTTGATAGCGACGCGAATAGCCATAGTGAAAAATTAATTATCCTAGCAATCCGTTCAGTGTACACCCTCCGACACGACGTATTGTCCACACAGCCTGTAGAAACTGCCCTTTCGCGACGCACGGTCGTCCCTTCCACGCCTTTCTCATATATAGGGTTATATGGTCGGCGTCGTGGCCGCCAGTACGCATATGGGGACTTCGTAAGTCCCCATATGCGTATGGATATATACTAGACACATGGAGCTTTTCCACGCATTGAATCGCGGGGTTGATAGGCGAAATATTTTCCTCGACGACAGCGACCGTCTTCGGTTTGTCCACGATCTTTATGAATTCAACGATACACGCCCCGCGGAATACCCATACCGAACCATACATGACGGGGACTTCGTAAGTCCCCACATGCGGGAGAGGATTGTCGACATACATGGCTGGACTCTGATGGACAACCACTATCACCTATTGCTTTCCGAACTCATCGAAGGAGGTCTGACGCTCTTTTTGCGGAAATTGAATATCGGCTATGCGAAATTCTTCAATGAAAGATACGGGCGCAGCGGGACCCTCTTCCAGGGCAGGACGAAAAAGATTCATATAACTCAAGAAGCGCATTACCTCTATATACTCCATTATCTGCATCTGAACGCCCTCGATATGCTCGAAGGCGCCGAGGGGTGGCGCGAACGCAGCAAAAGCGGCATCGAGAATCTCAAAGAAGCGCTCGCTCATCTCGATTCCTATCGGTGGAGCAGCTATCTCGACTATGCTGGGGAAAAGAACTTCCCTTCCATCCTGA
>JAKAJB010000055.1 GCA_021813965.1 bacterium
GATCGCCAGCTTTTCGACACTGTGAATATGACTATCCATATGCACAGTGTTTTATCGATCCGCCCACCAAATCACAGGCGGTCGGTTCCGGACGCGTACAGAGCATCGCCCATTAGACAATATACGTAGGGCTAGGTTTGACGATGACGCCAGGAGGGGCGCGGGCTGCTGCTTCGCCGTGATCAATTTCGGGTTGCCGGATGCAAACGAAAAAGGGGACTGCCTTGGGGACTGCTTTGCGCGGCATTCCCCAAAGGCCTTGTCAAGTTATGTGTGAATGCGGGTATTATGAATAGTCTAGGTACTTACTTAATATCTGGTAAGTCGTACGTCTGTGTTGAGGCGCTGCAAATCATCGTAATGCTCTCATTATTCAACACGTGGTGCTGTGTGACGAGCTCCCCGGAGCCGCAATCAGCGTGAGCCCAAATGTCAAATTCCCGTAAAACCGAAACTGGTACTTTATGTCCAGATTTTGTATCGACAAATACAGTTTGCCATTTTTGGTTCTTCATAAAGCAGCCGCTAGGAGACGCCGCATCAGTGTATGACCTTGAGCCGCCTTCCTCAATTACAGTAGTATTATCTGGATCAAAATATTTCCCGGTTGGGGCAGAAATGTGTTTCCATTCTTTTATCTCATTGCCATTCGGGTTATCACACCTCATCGATTTATTTATGACGTTCTTGTACATAAGAGCCTGTTGTGCATACGCTGAGGTAGATATGAAGAAAGTCACGGTTAAAAGCGACAGGATCGATTTCATGGGATTTCCTCCGTTTTGCGTGCTGACAGTTCGGGCGATTGGAAACAATTTCTGGTTAGAATTTTGGCGTTGATGTCTATATGGGCATGTCATATTGGGGCAGTTGACGAAATTGCCTCGCAAACACCGCAGAAAGAAGTTATACGAACAATAACGTCATTTCAATCGGCTGGCTGAAATGCCTTGGTCTGCGGCTTAGCTCGAATGTGAAAGTCAGAGGGTATGTGCCGATGTCTGCAGGATATCGCCGCATTTTCAACAGCATGCTGCCTTAAGGCGGGACTCCGAACAGCGGGAAGGAGCGCAGGTCGTTAGTCGGGCCAGCAGTCGCTAATCCACTATCCTACAAACACGGTCTTTACCCGTAACCCAGGCGGCGTCGATCGGGTTCACCGCGGCAAACGCCGCTTCATCAATAAACAAAAACATCTCACTCCCCTTGCCGCCGGTCACATCGCGCAGCGCGTCGAGCATCGTCTCGATACGCTTCTCCGAGGTCGTGACCGTCAGCACGCGGATTTGCTCGACGCCGAATTGCTGAACATGCCTTCCCTGCTTCCAGCCATGCCAATATGTCGCGAGCTTGTGCATGAAGTAGGTCCGCATCCGCTTCTTGCCCTCGACGATTTCTTCGACATTTGACGAGCGGCGCACCGGCATTTGCCCGCGGTCGATCTCAACGAGAAAATAGCTCTCCGTGCCATCGGCGAACCGAAGCGCGAAGAGATCGTCGGCGATGACCGCCGACGGAACGACGCGTCCATCGTCCATCGGGATTTTCGCCGTCCACTTCAGAGGCTGCGACGCTTGCCGCGTTTGCGGCGGCGAGGAGTCGATGATCTCTTGCGCATGCACGAGCGCCACGTCGTCGCGACCGCGCAGGCCGACTTCGAGTCCCGCCATGAGGCGCGACCGCGCCGTCGAATGTTCGATGAAGGCGACGCCGGAGCGCCGCGTGTTTTCCGACCAATCAATTTCCGGATCGATCCGATAGCCTTCGGTGTGCAGCATGCGCGCCCCGCGGTTGGTGAGCCCGTAGACCATCGGCTGCGGCCCGATCAGGATCGTCGATTGAATCTGCGCTCCGGGACGCATCAAGTAGCCATGCGCCCAGAGGAGCCGCAATTCCCTCTTCACGTTCTGGGCGCTGCCGCCGTCGAGGAGCGCGAGATCGTCCGAGGCGATCAACCGATGTCGCGCCACATGAGCAAGCAGCGCCAGGCCGCGTTGCGTGAGCGAGTAGGGCGGCAACGATTCCGGCCGCACGAACCGCTTTGTCCCCTTCCGTCGAACTGTCGCATCGGCGGGCATGGCTCCATTATACCTTCCGAGGAGCGCGTGGCTTGCCATTGGTTGAACGGCTGACCTTCGTCGGGCGCGGCGCGTCCCTGTCAAGGGCGGCGCTTTGCGCCGTCGCCTCTGGCGATCGCGACCCTTGACTGGGCCGCGTCCGGGCCCGTTTTGGCTGACCGTCAACCAATGGCGGGGTTTCGACCGAAGGGTCGTTCTCCAGGCCATCACCTGACGTGTCGCGCCTTGTCGCGACACGCGACGATGAGCCGCGACCTGGCGCGTCGGGGCGCGCCGGCACGCGAAATGAGTCCGGATCGTCGTCATCTTCAGCGGGGTTGCCGAGTGTGAGGAATGAACGTTCGCGTTCTTCGACGAGCGCTTCGGCGACATCGGCCGGGAGAGCCGAGGGGCTTCGCGCGAGCAGTTCCTTCCGCAGTGCGTCGAAGCCGTCGTTGGTGAGGGGGTATTCGGCGACGCGGGGCACGGCGAGACGGGAGGCAACGAGGCCGCGGCGGCCGACGTAGCTTACGAACGCCGGGCCGGTCGGGAGGCTCCGCAATGCTTGCGCCGCCATGTAGAGAACATTTTCGCGGCTATGGACGGATGACGGCCGGTCTTCGAGGATAGGCTCGAGCGCCTCGCTCGTTCCCTGTGTCGTGCTGCTGCCCGACGTTTGTCCTTCGCTCTCGGAGCGGGCGATCGAGTTGGCGTCGATGACGCTCTCTCCGCGCGTCGTCGCATTCGACGTGGCGACCCCTTCGCTTTCCGATTCCGACCAGGACGCGCTTTCGCCGCGGGCGCTGCTTTTACTTCGCGAGGCCGCGCGCGAGCCGCCTGCACTCGAGCTCTCGGACTGTGAGCGAGACGACGACGTGCCGCGCATCATGCTCTCGGATTCGGACGAGGCGGACGAGAGCGCGTGCATCGAGCTCGCGCTCGTGCCGAAGGAATCGGACTCTGCCGAGCTTTCTCCTTCGCTCTCCGTGAGGATCGTCGGCTCTTCCGGGATTTCAAAGAAGCCGAGCTCTTCGTCGATCGGGAGCATCACCGAGCCGGATGAGACGCCGGACGATCGCGAGCTCACGTTGGTTGATGATGCGCCGTGCGCGAGGCTCTCGCCGTGCGAATGTCCGATGCTCGATCCGTGGGATTGGCTCTCGCCGGTTGCGACGCCGGAGCTTTTCCCGTGCGACCAGTTCTCGCCCGTGCTCTCGCCGGCGGAGACGCCTTCGGAGGAACTCACGCCGCGCGCAACGCCGCGGCCGATTGTGCTTGAGCGCGTCTGCCCGACCATCGTCGCAACGCTCGAGCCGAGCGCCTTCGTTTCGCTCACCGATTGCCCGGTTGTTTTTGTCACGCTTGATTGCGTGCCCGTGCTTTCGCTCGAGAGCCGCACGCGGCGATAGCCGACGACGGTTGGCTTCGTGAGCGCCTGGACGGGAATC
>JAKAJB010000007.1 GCA_021813965.1 bacterium
TATATCAGAATCCGAGCCACGCCGCCACTAGGTCGACGAAACTGTGGCGATGCTCTTCTTCCTCGACATGATGCAGGAATTGCGCGTACACGATGCTCTCGTCGACTCCCTCAAGGGGGATGAGCAAGTGCGGCGCATGCCAGCTCTCTGTCTTGATGGAGAGCAGGGGAGGGTACTTCTCCTCGGTATCTTCAAGCACGGAAAACGAAGTCATGCGTTCGAACGGGAACAAGTCGTCACCAATCATGAGGCCGGCATCGACGATGCGGAAGCGATGGAGAGGCGGTTGCCGCAGAGTGCTGAGAGCGGTCGCCGATGCGGCAGTCACGATAAGGACGGCGAGAAGGATATTCCCGAAAAGCACTGCGGCGATGGTTCCTGCGACGGCTATGATGCCGAGCGCCCAGTACCAATCCGCGCTTTTCGGCGCATGTTCATATTCGTATCCTTCCCACTCGGCGATAGCGTCTGCAGCCATGGGAAAAGTATACCATCGGAACTTCGGTATACGCCGTTCGCGCGGTGCGGATTATTCTCGGGAATCCTTTCCGAAAGAGTCCCATGGCAACGAAACCTCGAATCCAGGCGTCTTATCGAGGACTCATTGCGCTGGCGTCCGCCGCCGCCTTCAATCGAACCGCGGCAGCACCACTTCTTTCTCGTCGCGAGGCCGCTCGTCGTAGATGCAAGGCGGCATGAGGTGACGACACTCAAGAACGGCGCCCAGATCGTGATGCTCGGTGACGGTATCGATGGGTCTCTCACACCGACTCAGAAACTCGTGCACGAGCAACCCCGCTCTCACGGCTGGTCCCCCTGAAGAACAGGACGCTCTCGACTGTCGCCGACACCTACAAGTATAGAGGTCTCAGCATACTACCGATAAAAACTACTGTGGGCGGAGGGGGCGAGATTCGAACTCGCGGTACCTTGCGGTACGGTGGATTTCAAGTCCACTGGAATAAACCACTATCCGACCCCTCCCGATTCTCTCTTACGCCTGCGCTGATGATCCAGTCGCGGGCGTCGAGGATGGACGGAACCACACGAGATAGATGATTTCCAGGAGACCGAGCGTGTTCACGATGAGGAGGGCGATGAACCACCACTTCTGATTGCTGCGTGCCGCATACCAGAGGGCGAATCCTTTGAGGATGATTGTCCAAATCATCGCGACGAGGAGGAAGGGGAGGAGAGCGCCCGCAAACCCGATGGCAAGCGGTGAAAATGCCGCGGGAGACAACAGTTGGAAGCCGTGCATATATGCGTACTATACCATACACTTGAGGGATGCGGTATCTCGGCGTGGATTATGGGAGCTCGAAAATAGGGCTTGCGCTCTCTGACGAAGCAGGGACGATGGGATTCCCGCACGCGGTCGTGTCGAACACGCCGCGGCTCGCGGACGAACTCGCCGCGCTTATCGCCCGAGAGAACGTCGGCGCTGTTGTCATCGGCGAATCGCGGGATCTCGCCGGAGGCGAGAATCCGATCGCGAAAGACGCCCGCGCGCTCGGCGCGCTCCTGACCGCGCGCGCGGGCGTTCCGGTGGTCTTCGAGTCGGAAGTGTTTACGAGCGCCGAGGCGCGACGCGCGCCCGAGAAGCAGATGAAATCGCGCGCGGCGAAGCCGCGCGCGAATGTCGACGCGTCCGCCGCCGCCCTCATCCTTACCAGTTATCTTTCCCGTACGGACCATGAGTAAGCCACGCATCACCATCGATGATTTCAGCAAGATAGAGGTGCAGATAGGCACCGTGCGCTCTGCGGAGCGCGTGCCGGAAACCGACAAGCTCCTGCGCCTCACGGTCGACTTCGGCGAAGCATCTCTGCGACAGATTGTCTCCGGTATCGCCGCGTATGTCGCCGAGCCTGAATCCCTGGTGAATCGCCAGCTCGCGTTCGTGACGAACCTCGAGCCGCGAACCATACGCGGTCTGGAGAGCGACGGCATGCTCTTCGCGGTCGGTTCGGACGAGACATTCGCCTTCGTAACGCCTGATCGCCCGGTACCGCCGGGCACCAGTGCACATTGAAGACAGGATCGCGCGTCGCGCACACGGTATACTGAAGCCATGTCACTCGTGTTCAGCGAACGTCTTCGCGCGCTTTTCGCGCCGCCGCACTATATCGCGCTCCCGCTCGCGGGCGTCGACCTGTCGACGAGCGGGGTGAAGGCAGTCCGTCTCTCCGAGGGTACGCACGGCCTCGTGCTCGCCGCATACACGGAAGCGCGATTGCCCGCGGGAGCGTTTACCGACGGAGAAATCATCGATCGCGCGGCGGTCATCGAATCGCTCACAACGGCGGCGAAAGAGACCGGCATCACGTCCGCGAATGTATCGCTTCCGGAATCGAAATCATATCTATTCGAGACGACTGCAGTCGGAGCGGATAAGGACGCGCAGCGTATCGCGCTCGAACAGCATCTCGATGAATTCATCCCGCTTCCGCCTGCGGAGACGGTGTTCGATTTCGTCGAGGTCGGGCGGGATCCCCAGGGCGAGGCGACGGTAGCAGGTATCGGCTTCGCGCACCGCATCGTCGAGGAGACGCTCACGACATTCGATGCGGCGGGCATAAGCGTCCGGGCTCTCGAAGGGGAGACATTCGCGTCGTCGCGCGCGCTGCTTCCTCACGGCGATGATTCTACCGTCCTTATCATCGATGTCGGCAAGACGACCACGAAAATATCAATCGCGACGCATCGCATACCGCGCTTCACGACGACAATCGACATCGGCGGGCATGCGCTTACGCTCGCGGTGCAGAAATATTTCGGCGTAACGGAAGCGGAAGCGCGGAAAGTGAAGGCTGAGCGCGGCATCGTGCCGACACCGGGGAACGAAGAATACCTTGCTGCCATGCTTTCGACGGTCTCCGCTATCCGCGACGAAATCTCTCGGCATCTCACGTATTGGCAGGAGCGCGCCGCGGTCGGCAGTGTTCGCGAACCGGTATCTCGTGCGCTCTTGGTCGGCGGGAACGCCTCGGTACGCGGGCTTCCGGAATACCTCGAAGGGACGCTGCGCATACCGGTTACGGCCGGTGATGTGTTCATCAACCTCGCGTCGCGCGATACCTGGGTCCCGTCGCTCGATTACACCGAATCGCTCGCGTACGCGACGGCGATAGGTCTCGCGCTGCGCGATCATGCCACTTCGTATGCCTGACGGACTCACTGACCTGCTTCCTCCTGAGCGCCGTGCTCGGCTTGCTCGCGAATACCGGTACCGCTTCGGTGTCGTGGCCGTGTCGCTCATCATACTGCTCCTGCTTGCTGCAGCGGCGCTCCTCTCGCCGACCTACCTATTCCTCATAGGGAGCGCTGCCGCCAAGGAGACGCGCCTCGCCGGCATACAAGCATCGCTTTCTTCGTCTGATCAGGTGGCGCTCTCGGTCCGTCTTGAGGCGCTTTCGAGCGATGCTGTGGCGCTCACCGAGCTCGCGAAAGCGCCGTCTGCGAGCGCTATCGTGCGCACGGTGCTCGCCGTTCCGCGCGCCGGCATAACGATATCGGGCTTCACGTATGCGCCGGTATCCGGGACGACCCCCGCGACGCTCGCTCTTTCCGGTACTGCCGCGACGCGTGACGCGCTCCGGAGCTATCAGCTCGCTCTGCAGAGCGCACCCTTCGCCCGCGCGGTAGACTTGCCGGTTTCCGCGTATGCGAAGGATGCGGATATCGGCTTCACCATCACTATCCTTCTTGCGCCATGAGATCCCCCTTCACTCATTTCATAATCGCGCTTGCCGTCGGGGCCGCAGCGTTCATCGGCTATGGCGTCTGGTATGCGACTGTCTCCGCGAAAAGCACCGAGGTCGCACAGGCGCAAGCGCAGATTACGACCGCAACAGAGAGCGTGAGCCGCATCATGGCGGCGCGAGCGGCGCTCAGTGAAATTGCCGGCGACGAGGCGAAGATACGGGGATACTTCGTATCCGAAGCCGGCGTCGTCGCATTCATCAACTCCCTCGAATCGCTCGGTCTCTCTCAGAAAGCACCGGTTACGATCCTGTCAGTCTCCGCGGGGAGTTCCTACGCGCATCCGACGCTCCTCCTCTCCCTCTCGATCAAAGGAACCTTCGATGCTGTCATGCGCACAGTGGGTGCCATCGAGTATGCACCGTATGCCGTTTCCGTCTCGACGCTTTCAGTCGGGCAAGATGCGAAGAACAGTTGGCATGCCGATCTGGGCCTTATCGTCGGTTCGGTACCCCCCGCGGCCGCCACAAGCACGCCATGAATACTCTTTCCCCGATTAATTCTTTCTTGAAGCGCGCCCGCGTCCGTCCGCAGTTCGATCCGACGCGCGACTGGATCGCTGCGCTCATCATCGCGCTCATCGCTCTTGCCGGCATCACTGTATGGAATGCCTGGGCTTTCGACACGGTCGTCGGAGGCGGCGTCATCGGCGCTGCCGCGACGAGCACGCAGCCGTTCTTCAGTCAATCATCGCTGGACACCATTCATGCGGTGTTCGCGAATCGCGCGGCAGAAGAGGAGAAATACCTCTCGGGCGCCTATAGTTACGCCGACCCTTCGCAATAATCTCAAGGGTTAGAATGTGCTAATATAACCTCTATGCCTTATAAAAGCAGGGATGATTTATACGCTGCGCAGAAAAGACATAGAGTGAAAGTTCGACAAAAACTGCTAGAGTATCTCTCTGAGAGGGAGTGTGTCGATTGTGGGGAAAAAGATCCGATCGTTCTTGATTTTGATCACAAAGACCCAGAAGTTAAGTTCAAAGGGGTCCACCGTATGCTTTCCGGCCACTACTCTTGGGACTCTGTATTGAAAGAAATAGAAAAGTGTGAAATTAGGTGCGCAAATTGTCACAGACGCAAGTCATATGTACAGTTCAAGTATTGGGGAAAAACAAAGCCCTCGTAGTTAAATGGATATAACTGCGGACTTCTAAGCCGCTATTCTTGGTTCGATTCCAAGCGAGGGCACAGCTGGCACAAGCGAGCAGAACGACTATATTGCCGTGGTGGCGGAATTGGTATACGCGCAGGACTCAGAATCCTGTCCCGCAAGGGTTGAGGGTTCGAGTCCCTCCCACGGCACTCGACATGGATAGGAAAGTGAGATATCGTCCCCCGTGGACAAGAGCAGAGAAAGGTTGTCAATGACCATACAATGAAGGGGGCTGGTGATGAATATTGACGAAGTGTGTACGTTGCTCGATAAAGAAAATCCGTACCATGAATCACTTACCGCTGCGCTTGATACGCTGCGCATAGCGTCCGTTCTCTTTGAGAGAAAGGATATATGGTGAGATAATAGAGTGACGCACCCTTAGCTCAGTTGGTAGAGCAATTCATTTACACTGAAAAGGTCGGGGGTTCGAGTCCCTCAGGGTGCACCGCAAATGAGTACACCACAGAGAGCGCTTCAAATCTCCAATCGCTTCGCCGAAGAGATTTTGGGCCGCTTCAGGAAATACAGCCGCCTCTCTTTAGCCCCTCGGTCGTACTTGAAACTAAAGGCAAAGACGTATAGGTTCATATGACTATGAACACCGCATCAGGCGTTTCGTGTATCGGCATCATCATGGACGGCAACCGCCGCTGGGCGCGCGCGCAGGGCAAGCAGGTCTTTGAAGGGCATGCGGAGGGGTACCAGAGGCTCCAAGACGTCCTGCGATGGACGCGCGAGGCGGGCATCCCGCATGTGGTCGCGTATGCATTCTCTGCGGAGAATTGGCAGCGCTCGGAAGAAGAGGTCGGGTATCTCATGAAGCTCTTCCGCTCGATTCTCGAGAAAGAAACGAAGCGTATGGTTGGAGAGCGGGTGCGGGTCCGTTTTGTCGGCGACCGCTCGCGCTTCAGCGCGGACCTGCAGACGATGATGGCCGACATGGAGGCGGCAACCGCCGAAGCGTATGAGGTAACGCTCCACCTTCTCATGTCGTACGGCGGCCGCGCGGAGATCGTGGCTGCAGCGAACGTGCTCTTAGAGGAAGAGGCGACGATCGCGAGCGAGGAGGCATTCGCTCGGAATCTCTGGTCGTATCCGATGCCGGATCCTGATCTCATCATCCGCACCGGCGGCGAGAGGCGCCTCTCCGGATTCTTGCCGTGGCAGTCGGTCTACAGCGAGCTGTTTTTCATCGACGCCTTCTGGCCGGATTTCTCTCGCGAAGCATTCGACGCCATCCTCGCTGAGTTCGCCGCACGGGAACGCCGCCACGGGAAGTAAGCTCGCAGGGCCGAGCTTTCTTCCTGCACTCGCTCGCACAAATTCATGCAGACATGATTTGTGACTCACTTGTTTGGCAGTAGGGGTAGTGTAGGCTTGAAGTTATGGAGCCGACCGTCCTTTACGAAGACGCCGATGTGCTCGTGATCGATAAGCCCGCCGGGCTCATCGTGCACAGCGACGGCCGCACCGATGAGCCGTCGGTGGCGGAGTGGGTGCTTGATCGCTACCCGGCGCTCGCGAGCGTCGGCGAGCCCTGGGAGAGCCCGCAAGGGGAGCGCGTCCCGCGCCCTGGCATCGTGCACCGGCTCGATCGCGACACCTCCGGCGTGATGATCCTCGCGAAGACGCAGGAGACATACGTTTTCCTCAAGGAGCAATTCCAGAGCCGGACGACGCAGAAGTCGTACCGCGCGTTCGTCTACGGCCATCCGCGCGCGGATCAGGGCACCATCGAGGCTGAGATCGTGCGCATCCGCGCGGTGCCGCCGCGCTGGGGCGTCGCACGCGCGGGGGAAGGGAAGAAGCACCGTGCGGCCGTGACCGACTGGCGGGTGCTCACGCGCGCTGTCGACCGGGAAACCGGCGAAAAAGTCGCCCTCATGGAGGCGCTTCCAAAGACCGGCCGCACGCACCAGATTCGCGTCCATTTCAAACACTTCGGACACCCGGTCGTCTGCGACAAGCTCTACGCGAAAGGGAAACCGTGCCTTCTCGGCTTCTCGCGCCAGGCGCTCCATGCTTTTTCGCTCGCGATCGATCTGCCTTCGGGTGAGCGGCGCACCTTCGAAGCGCCGCTTCCCGGGGATTTCGTCGCGGCACAGAGCCATTTTCTGGGGGAGGGGTGAGTATTTGCTCTTAATCGCCCCACGTGATACAGTGCGCGAATATGCAGAAGGTCATCACTCCGGTCAACGCCGAAGGGCGCGCGAAGCTTGGTATTCGCGCGGGCGATACTGTGCGCGTCGTCCAGAACATCGTCGACCTCAAGAAGGGCAAGGGTGCCGACAAAAAGGAGAAAATCGTCAAGAACGTCCGCAAGCAGGTATTCGAGGGCCTCGTCATCTCCGTGAAGCACGGCACCGAGAGCGGCGCGATGTTCACCGTCCGCACGACGCTCTCGGGCGTCGGCGTCGAGAAGACTTTCCCGCTCTACACGCCGTCCATCGACTCGATCGAGATCGTGAAGCGCTCGAAGGTCCGCCGCGCGAAGCTCTACTTCATCCGCGAGAAGGCCGCGAAGGCGGTCCGCCGCCAGCTCCGCGGCGCGCGCATGCTCCACCTGAAGAGCGATGAGACCCTCACTCCGGAGGAAGTGCCGGCTGAAGCCGAGGGTGGTGCCGAGATCGAGACATCCGTCGAGGTCGCCGCTCCGGCGGCGGAAGAGGCAGCCGCAGAAGTCGTGGTATAATCATAGCGTGCTCACCTGCGCAGGTGGCGAAATTGGTAGACGCACTACCTTGAGGTGGTAGCTCCCGTTAAGGGAATGGAGGTTCAAGTCCTCTCCTGCGCACATGAAAAACCGGCTTAGGCCGGTTTTTGCATGGTCAGGAGAGGACTTGAAGGGCGGAGCGCGATGGCGCGAGCCAGGGCCGAAAAATTTCTAGCAAGAAATTATTTCTGGCCAAGCCCTCCTGCGCACAAAATAAAACACCCATGAGGGTGTTTTATTTGCAGCGTGCTAATATCGCTCTCGGAACAGCAGGTCCCGTAGCTAAACTGAAAGGAAAAGGAGGTAACAGTGTCCAATCCTCATTGGAAGGGAAGGTTCAGGGAAGTGCGATTGAGCCCGCAACCGCCGCGCAATCAATCACACATCAATGCCGGCAAATCGGCGCGTCAGAATCGTATGTCGCGCCAAGCGCGCCGGAAGAAAATTTCCTGACGACAGAGTTGGAAAAATGAAAAGGTCCGAACGCATGCGTTCGGACCTTGGCCTTAAGACCCATAACGAAGGCCGAAGACGAAATTCCAGTCGAGGGAGAGATAAAGAAGAGTGATGCCGACGATCATGATGGCCCATACGAGATGATCTCGAGTCAGGAACCACACGACCTTCTCGTCCAACCAATTCTCTCCCGTTCTTTCCTTCGTTGAAACGTGATTCATGTCATATTTGGACATTTCAATACTCCGTAAGTTATCCGTAAACATAATAGCACCCATACACGAAAAAGTCAACTCCTCCGGGACAGGCGGTATACTGTGGCGTATATGCTCTATACCGGGAAGGGGGACGACGGGACGACACAAGCCTTCGGCTGCGACCAACGGCGGATTTCCAAATCATCCGAGCTGCCTGAAGCGCTCGGTGCGCTTGATGAACTCAATGCTTTCGTGGGGCTCGTGAAAGTGAAAGCTGCCGGAAATGAACGCATCGCGAGCACTCTGCGCGATGCGCAGGAGACGCTTTTCATCGTCCAGGCGCAGACAGCCGGCGCGGAGAAGCGAGTGGGGGAGGATGCGGTGAAAAAGATTGAAGACATGACGAATGGCATCGAAAAGGAGATTCCGCCGCTTAGAGGTTTTTCTATCGCCGGCGGGACGGAGCTCTCCGCTCTCCTCGACGTCGCGCGGACGCTCGCCAGGCGGGCCGAGCGCCGGCTCATCGCGGCCGCCGAGGCTGGCGTGCGCGATCTCCCGATCGAGACGAAAGCCTATATGAACCGCCTCTCCTCGCTCCTCTTCGCTCTCGCGCGTCTCGCGAACCACGAGACTGGCGTCGCGGAGGAGAACCCCCGCTACTGAGGGAGTCGCGTCCTCCTCGATTCCGTGTTATAAAAAATCGTGTGCATGGCGACTATGGTGTAATGGTTAACACTGGAGCTTGTGGAGCTCTCGATTCGGGTTCGATTCCCGGTAGTCGCCCCAATGGTTCTTATCAGAACCAGAGATGGTTCGGCTCTCTGCTGAGACGTGGGAAGTCATGAGCACATGATAAGCTGTTCCTATGGGATTCTTTGAAGGTTTTCATCGTAAAGTTCAGAATAGTGCAGAGGAACCCGCTCAGGAGAAACTGAGGGATTTTAATGATGCACAGGAAAAGGCCTTCCAAAGCTATACCGAGTATTTCTCTCTCTCAAAAGAAGATCTGCAAAAACCGTTGCTAGACATTGGCTCAGGAGACGGAGCCTTTGTGCAGTATGTGAGAAAAGTTTTAGACAACAAACAAGCGTATGGTGTTGAGAGACAGTCACAAAAAGTAGATCCTTCGCGAGAGGGGATGGTAGTAGGGAATGGGCTCGCCCTCCCATTTAAAGACGAGTCTTTTGAGATAGTTCTCGCTAAAGACTATTTCCCTCTGTTCGTTGCCAAAAAAGAAGAGGATATGCGGCAAGCAATATTTGAAGCTCTTCGGGTGCTAAAGTCGGGAGGAAAGATGCTAGGGAATATCGCAACTCCTGAAAAGGAAATAGAAGCCCGGGACTACTGGGTTCCTCAGGTTAAAGATGATGAGGCGAGAGAAAGGGCAAGGGTCAATTTTGATAATAGATACGAGGAAGCGAAAAAGCTCGAGATATTTCTGCAAGATCTAAAAGAAAGAGGGTACAAGGTCGATTATGAAGAAAATAAGATTGGTGAGCATAAGAAAGTGATAGTGACTATCCAAAAGTTGTAGTTGTTTCCCGAGATTGGAACGAAGCAATCAAGCTCAGTTTCTCCTTGACCCCAGCCATGTACTCAGGGTCCGAGAGGGTCTCAGGGTAATTGGTTCCGATACTCGAACCCTTTGCGCCCCAGCGCGTGATAGTATTCCCCTATGAAAGGTCTCTTGTGGGGTATCCTTCTCATCATCATCGTCGGTGTTGGCGGGTTGGTGTATCGAAATGCCGCCGAGCATCCGTCGCAGCCGATCGCGTGCCCGCTTGATGCCGAAGTCTGTCCAGATGGCACATCCGTCGCTCGTACCGGATTGTCCTGCACGTTCCCGGCTTGCCCGCCGCCGAACGTCTCTCTCGCCGACGCGAATATAGCCTTCGCCATACCGCAGGGATTCAGCGCAGCAGCGGTTCCCGATGCATCGAGTATCGCTGCATATGAGGAGTCATCGACTTCATCGGTGAGTGCCGCGAGCATCGTCATACGCCGCTATACCGTCGATGCGTCTTCGACACCCGATAGTATCATCCAGCAGACAGCGCTAAACGGCGTTTCGGGGAAACCGGTCGGCATAACGTCGTTCACTTCCTCGGTATTAGGCAGGAATCGCTTCACTGTCGTGTCGATCGAGCGTTCCGAGGGGACTGTCGATACCGCATACTATCCCGTGAATCTTCCGTCCGGTACCGGCGTGCTTCGCTTCGACGCGATGGATACCGGTGTCGCGAATTGGGCTGACCCGGCTCTCGACGTGGCCGCGCTGCCAGCCCATGCTGCGCTCGCGAAGCTTCTCTCGACGCTTCAGGTGCTATAGTTTTTATGATTAGCCGTATATCCTTGCCATGAACAACAACCCATTCGACGAAATCTTCAGCAGTGGCGGGGTGCGCATCGCGCTTACCGGTGCATTGTCCATCCTGGCGCTCTTCCTTCTCGCACAGACGATAACGACCGCGGAGAACTTCGGGCGCCCGAGCGTGCCGGCATCCGACACAGTGACCGTGAACGGCGTTGGGCAAGCGACGCTTCCGCCGGATGTCGCGCGGGTGTCTTTCACGGTGCAGAACACCGCAACGGCGGTCGCTGATGCGCAGGCCGCGACGACGAGACAGGCGAACGCAGCGCTCGACTTCGTGAAGGGTCAGGGCATCGCCGATAAGGATGTGAAGACGCTCTCGTACGATATTTCCCCGCAGTATTCCTACCCGCGTCCGTGCGCGGCGGGCGTGGTATGCCCGCCCTACGGTACGCCGACGATTACCGGCTATCAGGTCTCTGAAACCGTGCAGGTGACGGTGCGCGACCTCGCTTCGGTCGGCGCGCTCCTCGGCGGCCTCGGGAAACTCTCCGTGCAGAATATCTCCGGCCCCAACTTCGCGCTCGATGATTCGACCGCCGGATATGACGCCGCGCGCGCCGATGCTATCGCCAAGGCGAAGGCGCAAGCGGCGCTCCTCGCCGGCCAGCTCGGGGTGCACCTCGGGAAGATCGTGAACTTCAGCGAATCTTCGGGCAACTACCCGGCTCCGGTGTATGCGATGGGCGTCGCTTCCTCTAAGGACGCCGCGACGCCGAGCGTGCCGACCGGCGAGAACACGTATAACGCCTCCGTCTCTATCACATACGAGATTCGGTAGAGTCGTTTCGCTCAACAACCCGCATTCCGCCGAGGCGGAATGCGGGTTGTTGACGTCTGTTGTGCCCTGTACTATACTGCTCCTATCGAAAGCCCGCAGGGCTTTTTTATTTACCAAACGCACATCCATGATCTCACCCTTCACCTATCTGAAGCACGTCCGCGAAGAGTTCACGCACATCGTCTGGCCGTCCAATCGAACCGCGATCGCCCACACGGTTGCGGTCGTCGCTATCGCGGCAGTCATTGCGCTTCTCGTCGGCCTGCTCGACTACGTGTTCGGTCTCGGGGTGAATCATATTATCGGCGGTTAATTTCCTACCTATGGACGAACACCTGCACAGCGGCGAGAGCAACGAAGAGATGTACGAGGAGATCGGCATGGCCGACATCGCGCCGACGGCGCCCAAGGAAGTCCGCGACGAGGTCGCGCCTAAGCCGGAAGACGCGCGCTGGTACACCATCCACACCTATGCCGGCTACGAGAACGCCGTCGAGCGCAACCTTAAGCAGCGCATCGAGTCGCTCGGCATGGAGAACAAGATTTTCGACGTCATCGTGCCGACCGAGAAGAAGATCCGCGTGAAGGCCGGCAAGCGCATCGTCGAGGAAGAGAAGATCTACCCCGGCTACATCCTCGTGCGCATGATCGTCGATGATGACTCGTGGTTTGTCGTGCGTAACACGCCGCGCGTGACCGGCTTCGTCGGCGCCGGCAACACGCCGGTCCCGATGGATGAGCACGAGGTCGCCACGCTCATGAAGCGCATGACCGCCGAAGCGCCGAAGCACCGCATCGACCTCGTGAAAGACGACCAAGTCATCATCGCTGACGGCCCGTTCAAAGACCTTGAAGGCAAGGTGGGCGAGATCGATGAGGACCGCGGGAAGGTGAAGGTCATGGTGTCGATGTTCGGCCGCGAGACCCCGGTCGAGCTCGACTTCTTGCAGATACGTAAACTCTAGCGTAAAGTCCCTTATATCATGGCTACCATAGTTAAAAAGATAAAATTGCAGATTCCGGGAGGGAAGGCGACCCCGGCCCCGCCGGTCGGTACCGCGCTCGGCCCCGCCGGCGTGAATATCGGTCAGTTCGTCACGCAGTTCAACGATGCGACGAAGGACAAGATGGGCACGATCATCCCGGTTGAGCTCTCGGTCTTCGACGACCGCACGTTCACCTTCATCATGAAGAATCCGCCGGCATCCCGGCTCATCCTGAAGGCGCTCGGCATCGAGAAGGGCTCTCTGAAGCCGAAGAAGGATCGCAAGGCGGGCACGCTCACCAAGGCGATGATCGACGCGATCGTCGCCGAGAAGATGCCGGATCTCCGTGCGAACTCTCCGGAGGCGGCTGCGAACCTCATCAAGGGCACGGCGCAGAGCATGGGCGTTGACGTCGAATAAAGACGTCAACGGACCTTGTGAGGTATTTTAGAGCGGAGCGAATAAAAATATCCACAAGGTGTACAGTTCCTGTAAGGAATGGAAGTGGAGAAATAACGAATCATTTTTAAAAAAGACGGCACCCGCAAGGGTGCCGTTTGCATTTCGCCGCGATTACGCGGCTGCTCTCTCATAGATGTGGAACGAGGTCGTGTACTCATCGTTTGGATGCCTCGGCTCGCTCGTCATCGCTTCCTGTCGCCAATTGAACAGCCTCATGTTGGGGAAGTACGTATCGCCATATATCAAGGCGTGGATCTTCGTGAGGTACGCTTTTTGCACGAATGGAAGGAACTGGCGGTATATATCTTCGCCGCCAGCGATGAATATTTCATCCGCTCCGGTGGCTCGCCGCGCCGCCGCGATAGCGTGCGCGAGCGAATGCACGACAATCGCACCATCTGCCGAGTAGTCCTCCTGTCGTGTCACGACGATATTGGTGCGTGCTCTGAGCGGACGAGACCTTTCCGGTATCGATTCCCAGTTCTTGCGCCCCATAATGACAGGGTGTCCGGTCGTGAGCCGTTCGAATCGTGCGAGGTCGCTCGGGAGGTGCCAGGGAAGCTTGTTGTCTCGCCCGATAACTCCGTTCTTCGCCACTGCAGCGATGAGTGAAAGAACGCTTTCCGATTGCATGATGAATCTCCCTTTGTCGGTTGTCTGCAGCCATATTCCTGCCGAAGGGCTCACGTGTCAATATTTGCGTCCCGCCCGCGCGGGGCGTACAGTGCGTCCGGGTCAATCCGGCCCTCCTTCGGAGGATGCATGATGAAGCAGTACCTTGATTTGGAACGAGAAATCCTGGAACGCGGACATAAGAAGTCTGACCGCACCGGTACGGGGACATTGAGCCTTTTCGGCACGCAAATGCGTTTCGACCTCGCGGCCGGCTTCCCGCTGCTGACGACGAAGAAACTGCATCTGCGTTCTATCATTTATGAACTGCTGTGGTTCCTGCGCGGCGACACCAACATCCGCTATCTGCAAGAGCATGGAGTAACAATCTGGGATGAGTGGGCCGACGAGCGGGGCGATATCGGTCCGGCATATGGCGCGCAGTGGCGGAGATGGCCGAAACTCGTGCATGTCCCGGCGCACACCGAGGGCACCGAGTTGATCCCGGATTATCACAAGATCGAGTATATCGACCAGATACTTGAGCTCATCCGCGGCCTGAAGCAGAACCCGGACTCACGCCGGCATATCGTCTCCGCGTGGAACCCTGCCGACGTGCCGAAGATGAAGTTGCCGCCCTGTCATGCGTTGTTCCAGTTCTACGTGGCAGGCGGCAAGCTCTCGTGCCAGCTGTATCAGCGCAGCTGCGACGTCTTCCTCGGCGTGCCGTTCAACATCGCGAGTTATGCGCTCCTTACGATGATGATTGCGCAGGTCTGCGGATATGAGCTCGGTGAATTCGTTTGGACTGGCGGCGATACGCACCTGTACTTGAACCATCTGGATCAGGCGAGACTGCAGCTCACGCGCGAGCCTCGACCGCTCCCTACGATACAGCTCAATCCGTATGTGAAGGATATTTTCGATTTCAAATTCGAAGACTTCGTCCTGGAAGGGTACGATCCGTGGCCGGCCATTCCGGCACCGATAGCGGTTTGATCGGCATTCGACAGTTCTTTCATGCGGCGACTTCGGTCGCCGTTCTTCATTTTCATACCGGTTTGCTTTTCGTGCCTCCGACGCGTACAGTGCGCTCGGGTTGCACTATTCATCTTCAATCAGAATCAGACAGAAAAGGAGAAACGTCATGTCACGAACAGGCGTGTTGCCGAAGCAGATGCTTCGAGAGCTTTTCACGACCGGCTACATCACGGGTATCGGCGAACAATATCTCAATCCGGCATCAATCGACCTGCCTCTTTCGAAAGAAGCCTATCGGCTCGAGAGCATCTTCCTCCCGCTCCGCGGCGAGAAGGTGCGTGATCTCTTGCCGCTTGTCGGCGCGACACCGCACCATTTCAGCAATCCGCTCGAGGTCGGGGTGCCGTACTTGATTCGCGTGGGAGGGGAGTGGAACCTTCCGAGCACGGTGTACGGCTATGCGAATCCGAAGTCGTCAACCGGGCGGAACGGATTTTTCTGCCGGACGGTCGCGGACAAGGTCGACATGTACGAGGCGTTGGTCGGTCCCGGCTGGAGCGGGGAGACATGGGTGCTTGCGCGCCCGGATTATTTCCCGGTATTGCTCGCGCCCGGCCTTGCGGTGTCGCAGATGCGTTTCTTTGATGGGAAGTCATTCCTCGATGATCTGCATACCGAATTCGCGATACAGCAGTCGGGAATGCTCTTCGACGAACAGGGCAGGAAGTTATCTCTTTCGGATACGCGTCGGCACGCCGATTCGTTCCTGCTGACGCTTCGTGTCGGCGAAGCGATGGGCTGGGAATGTCACGGGACGCGCAAGGTGCTCGATATGAGCAAGAAGGATTTCTACGATCCTGACGACTTCTTCAAGCCGATACGTGTTACGGACGGGAGATATATCCTGCGCAAGGGCGGCTTTTACATCCTCACGACGAAAGAGCGCGTGATGGTTCCGCCATACCTCTCAGCAGAACTGCGCGCTATGGATCCGCGGCTCGGCGAATTCCGATCGCATGCTGCCGGCTATATCGACCCAGGTTGGGGATACGGCGTTGCTGGCGAGGAATGCGCCCGGCCGATTACGCTCGAGGTCATCCCGCAGGAAGACATGCTCGTGCGCGACGGCCAGACAGTCGCCCGTATCAGGTACGAGTACATGAAGGAAATTCCTGAGACCGTGTATGACGCCGCAGCGTCGAATTACACCGACCAGCGCACCGCGCGGCTCTCGAAGCACTTCAAGAGGACGGGTTCCTGACTTGTTCCTCTTTCCCCGCAGCGGCTATGCCGCTGCGGGGATTCTCTTTTATGTATCCCCGGGTTCGTGTAGGATAGCACCGGGTCAACTACAAGGAGTCCTAGTGTGAATACTTCAGAGAAACCTGATGAAGGAGCTGATTGTATCTGCACGAGAGCATGCGATTGCGAATGCCCCGAGCCGAAGTCGGGTGCGGCACTCGTGAGCCATGAATGCCCGGTGCACAACCAGTTTCCTCGGCCGCATCCGGACTGTCCTGCGGATCTGCACTATGCGGCGCTCTCGGTA
>JAKAJB010000056.1 GCA_021813965.1 bacterium
CTACATGTTGATGATTCGATTCCAGCGCACCGGCCGGACTAATGATCCGGCGTTTCGCATTGCCGTCCTCGAGAAGGAGCGCGCCGCAAAGGCAGGCAATGTCGTCGAGCTTCTCGGCACCTACAACCCGAAGAGCAAGGCTCTCACTTTGAACGAAGAGCAGGTGAAGCACTGGCTCGCCATGGGCGCCCAGCCGACGGACTCCATCCGTAACCTCCTCATCAGCAAGGGCGTCATCGAGGGCAAGAAAGTGAACGTGCTCCCGAAGAAGACTCCGCAGAAGAACGAAGCAGCTATCGCCGCTGAGGCAGCCGCCGCGGCGGCAGCGAAGGCAGCCGCAGAAGCGGAGGCAGCAGCCGCAAAGGCGGCGACGGAAGCCGCAGTCGCACCGGCCGAAGCCGCTCCTGAGCCGACACCGGCCGCAGAGGAACTCCCGACCGAAGAAGAGGTTGCCGCAGAGGCGGAGCCGGCAGCTGAAGAGGCTCCGGCAGTAGTCGCCGAAGAAGCGGCCGCGTAATCTCGACGCCGCCCTCGGCGGACACATAACCCGATATCCCTACCATGGAACCAGATCAGGCATTTCTCGAATATGCAGTGAAGGCGCTCGTCGACCACCCCGAGTCGGTGGAGACGGCGCGCACGATCGATCAGATGGGCGTCCTCCTCACGCTCACTGTCCACCCGGACGACATGGGCAAGATCATCGGCAAGAGCGGCAAGACCGCCGAGGCGCTCCGCATCCTCCTGCGCGTCGTCGGCATGAAGGGCAACGCGCGCGTGAACCTCAAGATCAACGAACCGATGGGCGGCCTGCGCCCCTCGGCGCTCGCGACCGAGCCGGAGATGAAGACCGTCGACCAAGTGGTCGACGAGATGTAGTCGCCCGGGATTCAGAATTTCGGCCAGCGTTTCGTTTCACTGCACTAAGCATTGACTGTCCGAAATCCTGAATCCCGAGCGACTGAGGCGAAGGATTTGCTGGTTTTGTTTTCAGAGTGCGTTACCCGCCGCGGGTATGGCACGCACAAAAATATCTCAGACCGCCCGTCTCAAAGAGAGTGTCATGAGCAGTGTGCACTACGCTTGACCCTCCGAAAATAAAACCGGCTCGTCCCTCTAGCGCCTCACTCATATGAAATTCCACTTGATTACACTGTTCGAAGAAGCGTGCGACGCGTATCTCTCGGCGTCGATCATCGGCCGCGCCCGCAAAGAGAAGAAGATTTCCGTAACATATCAGTCCCCGCGCGATTTCGTCGCGGGCCCGGAAGGGAGCTATAAGAAGGTGGACGAGCGCCCGTACGGCGGCGGCCCGGGCATGGTGATGATGGCGCTCCCGGTCGTGAAGGCTGTCGAGAAAGCGCTCAAGTCGCGCAGCGCGAAGCCGCGCAAGCAGGTCATCATCTGGTTCTCCCCGAGCGCAAAACAATTTACGAACAAAGACGCCGATGCGCTCGCGAAGTATGAAGATGTCGTGCTCGTGTGCGGCCGGTACGAAGGCATCGACGAGCGCGCGAAGAAGATCCTCAAGACGCTCGCGCCGGTGAAGGAGTATGCCGTGGGCGAAGCGGTCTATACCGGCGGGGAAGTCCCGGCGCTCGCGATCGTCGACGCGGTGACGCGCCGCCTCCCGGGCGTGCTCGGCAAAGACGTGTCAGTAGAGGAGCGCCGCATCGCCTCGTCTGCGGTCTACACCCGCCCCGAGACTATTTCATACAAAAGCAAGAACTATAAAGTCCCGTCGGTATTACGAACAGGGCATCATGCGCAAATAGATTCGTGGCGCCAGACGAAGCGAACGAAGTAAGCGGAGCTCTGTAGCCAGCGGCGGAGCGCGCTGCGGTACTGGGGCCGGCCATCACGCCAAGATCGACGCCTGGCACAAGGAGAAATAGTCATCCACACGATATCCACATAGCGTCAATATTGACGAGTGGTACAATATTGTTGGGCAACCCTTGAGTAAGGTTGCCTGTTGTTGGAGAGACAGACTGTTGGGTTGTAGCCATTGTCCATCAAATATGGATTACCTCGCGCTTCTTCTCGTGTTTCTAATAATACGAGAATCGAATAAGCGCTAAATTATTAGAACACGCCGAGCCGCCGCAAGGCGGTTTCGTGTTTTCGCCTTATCCCCACACCCCTTGCGCCCGGGAGGGGGCGGGTGGTACTATGAGGCTCAAGATACGACTGAGTAACGGAGGGCGGGGCAGACTCAATACGGGAACCGAATAAACGCAAGAGCGAAAGCGGACTGTGTCCGTGCGTTTGCATTTTATATTTAGGGACTTTAATCACCTCATCGCGACACCACATGCTTAAAAACCTCGTCCAGAAGACCTTCGGTGCCTACCAGGCGCCCTCCGTGCCTTTCCCGGATTTCGTGGGCCACCAGCGCGACTCGTTCAACTGGCTCATCAAGGACGGTCTCATGGAGCTCTTCAAAGAGTTCTCGCCGATCACCGACTACTCGGGCAAGAAGTTCGAACTCCAGTTCGAGAGTTTCGAGATAGGAGAGCCGAAGTTCGACGAGGCCTTCGCTCGCGAGAACGCGCGCACCTACGAGGCGCCGGTCAAGGCGACCGTGAAGCTCGTCAACAAGACGTTCGGCTCCGAGAAGACGCAGGAGATCTTCCTCACGGATGTCCCGATGATGACGCCGCACGGCAGCTTCATCGTCTCCGGCGTGGAACGCGCCATCGTCCCGCAGCTCGCACGCAGCTTCGGGGCTTTCTTCGTGTCCGAGCTCATCCGCGGCAAGGCGTTCTTCGGCAGCAAGATCATCCCGCTCCGCGGCGTCTGGATCGAGATCGATTCGGAAGCGGACGGCGCGATCTTCATGAAGATCGACCGCAAGCGCAAGTTCCCGATCAGCCAGATCCTCACGGTCTTCGGCGGCGGCCTCGGCGAGGCGGTCCTGAAGCATTTCGAGAAGGACCCGCTCGCGAAAGCGGCGATGCAGGCCACGCTCGCGCACGACGAGGCGAAGTCGATCGAGGAGGCGTACGTCGAGATCCACCGCCGCATGCGCGACGGCGACCTCGCGACCCCGGAGAACGCGAAGAACTTCGTGCAGTCGCTCTTCTCGGCTGAGCGCTACGATCTGGGCAAGGTGGGCCGCGCGCGTCTCAACTCGCGCTTCGGCCTCCCGACTACCGAGAAGGCGCTCGAGAAGCGCACGCTCGTGCTCGCCGATTTCGTCCGCATCATTTCCGAGATAGTGAAGCTCAACGCCGACCCGTCGGCCCGCCCGGACGACATCGACCACCTCGGCTTCCGCCGCGTCCGCTTCGTCGGCGAGCTCCTCCAGTCGCGCATGCGCGTCGGCATGAGCCGCATGAAGCGCAACATCCAGGACCGCATGTCGACCATCGAGAGCGAGACCACG
>JAKAJB010000008.1 GCA_021813965.1 bacterium
GGGCTCGAACCGGGGACCCCTTCCTCTTCAGGGAAGTGCTCTACCAACTGAGCTATCCAAGCGAAATGAGGACACGATAGCATGCCGGTCCGCATACGATGCTATCGTCGTCCGAACGAGCTTGCATATGCCTCCATATCCAAGCAATACCGCCATACTACCATGCGAGGAATTTTCTTTCACGCCGCCTTCGGGAGCTATTTCCCCTGGAACGAATTCAGTATCTTCTGTACTTCGGCGCCCGTCGGGAAGCCGAAAAGACCGGATGTGGAGACGCCCGAGGTCGCGGAGAACTTCGAAACGAGCGGCTGGAGATACTGCTGGTAGAGGTAGAGCGGGAGCGCGAGCACGATGAGCCAGACGATGACACGGCCGATGAAGCCGAGCCACTGGTCGCGCCGTATCGCGCGCAGCATGTCGTGATTGTCTTTCGCGAGCGCATGAATCTGGTCAAGCCTCTGTTTCAGTTCGGGGTCCATATACCGAATATTCTACCACTCCATCGGGAAATCTTTTTGTGCCCCCTGCAGGAATCGAACCTGCATCAGCTCGTTAGGAGTGAGCCGTTCTATCCATTGAACTAAGGGGGCGGATAGGGCAAAGATAGCACGAAACGCGCGCGGCAGAGCCGCGCGCGTTTCGTCGGAATCCCTACGCGGCGATGCCGAGCGTCGAAGAGAGCCTTGCCTGATCGAAGCCGATGATCATGTCATCGCCTACGAAAATGACCGGCACGCCCATCTGACCGGACTTCTGGATCATCTCCTGGCGCTTCTCAAGATCGCTCGCAACATTGTAATCGGTGTACGTGATGCCCTTTTCCTTGAGGAAGTCCTTGGTCATCTGGCAGAAGTGACACGTCGGAGTGCTGTAAATAGTGACTGTTTTATCCATGATTTGTTGGTTACCCGGCAAGTATACCACGCGCTTTTTGCTTGTTTTGTGGATAAATAACTTGCATGATGCACATTGTGTGTTATAGTAGACCCGGCACCTCGTTCTTCATGGGCCGCGTCGCCGGGGCGATTCCCGGTATATATGCCAGTCGCCGCGTACGCGGCCAACAGCAAAGGAGGAATCATGTTCTGGAATGCGGTCCAAGCAGGGACAGTGAATGCTGCAGTACAACGTTTCGTAGTAGCCCTCGGGGGCCAGGGGCACTCCGTGCTCTCCCATATGGCTGCTCAACCGGAGTTTGCCGCGATGATCGCGCACTACGCTAGGGAAAAGCTCGGAGTGGCGGCCAGCCCCTTCCTGGGACACGGCATCCCCGCGGCCGAGAAAGGTTCATTCGGGTTCTGGAATGAGTGTCCTGCGGAGAAAGCAGGGACTGCGATATTCCGTTTCCTTGTGGCCCTCGAAGGGGACGCCGATGCCGTGCTGGACAAGATGAAGAGCGATCCCTTCTTCATCTCCCGGATGGCCGAATATGCGAAGGCTGTGGCAGCCGGCGGGGCGGGTAAGTCCGTCAAACCGCCCGGACCAGCGCTCAAGGAAGTGTCCCTGGGAGTGGATGTGTACACGTACTTCTTGCGAAAAGGTCCCGTCGCCTGGTGACGGGAGGCAGGCTCGACCATCGGTCGGAGCCTGCTCTTTTTTATCTTTATCGCTTGCAGATTCGCAGGAAAGCCGGCCTGCTGCTAAACCAGTGCGGGTACCGGGAATCGAACCCGGGTCTCAACCTTGGGATTGAAAATCGTATGCGATTTTCAACGGCTTTCGCGCTTTGTGCGGGATACGAGAATCGAACTCGTGCCTACTGCTTGGGAAGCAGTCGTCCTGCCACTAAACTAATCCCGCACAAAAAACGAAAGCCGGTTCTACCACTAAACCATACCCGCATTTTTGTGTTGAAGTCGGACTTCAACAGGACACTAGAACCAATTCAGCACCTTCTCCCACCACGACGGCGTCGTGGTGGGAGTTGCCGTTGCCGGCGGTACCACCACGATAACCTCTTCCCCGGGCCGCGCAACCCCGAAGGCCGTCCGGATAGCGGCATCCCGCCCCCGGCTCGTATCAAGCGCGGCGAGGCTCGCGGCAAGCGCCGATTTGCGAGCCTCCAGCGCTTGATACTGCCGCTTCGCGTCCGTGGCCTGCGAGACAGCGATCTGCGCCTTGCCGGCAAGCCCCCAGATGAGCGAGACGAGCCAGAACAGCACTAACAAAAGGACGCCGATGAGAATCCCCCGCTGCCACTGGTTCGCGCGCATAGGGACAGTATAGCGTAGGAGCCGCCTAGCTGTCAGTCTGCACCATCTTCATGAAGACTTCCTCGGGAATATTCACCTTCCCGGTCCCCCGCTCGAGCATCTTCTTCTTACCGCGCTTCTGCTTGTCGAGGAGCTTGTTCTTGCGCGAAACGTCGCCGCCGTAGAGGTAGCCGGTCACGTCCTTGCGCATCGCGGAGAGCGTCTTGCTCGCGATGATGCGACCGAGCGCCTTTGCCTGGATCTTGGTTACGAAGAGCTGTTTTGGCAACGAGTTGTGGAGCTTCTCCACCATCTTCTCCGCTTCCTCCTGGACCCGCCGGCGAGCAACCACGCGTGCGAATGCCGGCACCGGCTCCTCGGCGACGAGAATATCGAGCTTCACGACGTCCGCGATCCGCTCGCTCAAGAGTTCGTAGGAGAGCGAAGCGTAGCCGGAGGAGATGTTCTTGAGCGTGTCGAAGAATCCGCGCATGAGCTCACGGAGCGGCATCTCGACCGTCATCTCGACGCGACCGTCCTGATAGGTTTCGGTGCCGATCGTCTGCGCTTCGTGCTCGTAGAGGAGCTGGATGAGCGAGGAGAGCGAATCCGGCGGGACGATGATGATGACTTTCGCCCACGGCTCCTCGATAAGCGCGATGTCGCCGTGCTCGGGGAACTTCGCCGGCGTATAGATGACTTCGCGCACACCGTCGGTCCTTGTGACGACGTAGGAGATGGTCGGGATCGTCACGACGAGCGCGAGGCCGAACTCGCGGCGCAAGCGCTCGGTGATGATCTCAAGGTGCAGGAGGCCGAGGAAGCCGCAGCGGAATCCCCGCCCCAACACGCCGGAGGATTCCTCTTCGAACGAGAGCGAAGAGTCTGAAAGCCGCAGCCGCTCGAGCGACTGGCGCAAGAGCGGGAGGTCATCCTGGCTCTCAGGATACACCGACGCCCACACCACCGGGCGCGGACGGCCGTACCCTTCGAGCGCCGGAAGCGTACCCTTCACCGCGCCGATAGTGTCGCCCACCGCGACGATGCCTGGCTCTTTGATGCCCGTCACGATGTAGCCGATCTCTCCCGCAGAAAGCGAGTCGGACGGCGTCTCTTCCGGCGTGAAGATGCCGGTCTCAAGAGCGATGAACTCCTTCTCGGCGGCCGCGAACCGGAGCGGCTGCCCTTTCTTGAACGTCCCGTCGAAGACGCGCAGATAGACCACGACGCCGCGGTGCTTCGAGTAGGAGAAATCGAAAATGAGGCCGCGAGGCTCATCGTTGACCGCGTCTCCACTCGTGTGAGGCTGGGGCACGCGCTCGACGATCGCCCGCAAGAGCTCGTCGACACCCGCGCCGGTCTTCCCCGATACCGCGATGACCTCCTCCGGCGCGACATGCAGGAGCTTCGCCAGCTCGCTCGAGACTTCCTCAACGCGCGCGGCAGGCGCATCGATCTTCGAGACGACGGGGATGACGACGCACCCTTGCGCCTGCGCCATCGCGAGCGTGGTGAGCGTCTGCGCCTGTATGCCCTGCGTCGAGTCCACGAGCAGGAGGACGCCCTCGACCGCCTTCAGCGCGCGCGACACTTCGTAGGAGAAGTCGATGTGTCCGGGCGTGTCGATGAGGTTCAAGATATATTCGCCACCGTTTTCGACCGCCTGCGCCTCAGATGCAAGGCGCGGGAAGTCCGGCGACGGAGACGTACTTTGAGGTACGGCGAAGGAGCCGGACGGGACCCGCAACGCGGCAGATGTGGATGCAGACGGTCGATAAACCATGCGGACGGGCTGCATCTTGATGGTGATGCCCCGTTCACGCTCGAGGTCCATGCGGTCGAGCACCTGGTCGCGCATCAGGCGCTCCGGGATGGCTCCCGTGCGCTCGAGCAAGCGGTCAGCCAACGTCGACTTCCCGTGGTCGACGTGAGCGATGATTGAAAAGTTACGTATGTTGTTTTGATTCATTACGGTTGGACAGGCTCTTCGGCGGACGGCGCGAGCGCGGCAGACGCTTTTTCAGGCGAACGGAGGAGTCGCGAGAGCGCATTCACGACGATGCGGAACTCTTCATTCTCGGTGAGATAGAGCGCGAGCGCCGAGGCGGCAAGGCCAACGATACCAGCAACGAGCCCTTGGGTAAAGACGGACATGAGCGAGGTGAGCGGGGCGATGCCGCCTTCAAGCGACAGGACTGCATACGCTGCCGCACCGCCGGCGACTGCCGCGATACTGCCGTCGATGAGCGGCCGCAAGAGCGTGCGCGAGAGTCCGGGAGCGACGCTCCGGAGCGCGATAAGGGAGAGGAAGACGAGGAAGAACTGCCCCAGGATATTCGCAAGCGCGAGGAGCAGGATAGCCGTACCGCGGATATCGCCGACCTTCAGGAAATCAGCGAGCGTCGTCGGGAATCCCTGGAGCGGCATCGTCGCGAATGCAAACGCGAGCACGACGGTGAGACCGCCGCCGGCCAGCTGATAGAGGAGCGGACGCCATGACTGCCGGGCCGCATAGAGCGCGCGTGAGAAAAGGAGCTCGAGCGCATCGACGACGAGACCGACCGCGAGGATGACGAGGAGCGCAGCGGTGAGGCGCGTCGCGTTCCAATCAAAGGCCCCGCTGCCGAGGATGACGCGGACGAGGTGCGCCCGCAGCACCGCGATGAGACCGAGTGCGACTATCGACCAGAGGATGATATGCCGGGCGCTCGCGGAGAGTATCTTCATGAACTCGTCATGCGACTCGCGCGCGAGCGCCTCGGAGAGCGCCGGAAACGCCGCGACCGCATACGACGAGCCGATAAGCGCGAGGGGAACCGCTTCGAGATTGCTGGCGAACGTGAAGACCGAGACCGACCCGGTGCCGATACGCGAAGCCATCGCGGTGAGGAACAGCATCGTGAAGGAGTTCACCCCGAGCGCGAGCGAACGCGGTACCGAATTCTGCACGATCGGCGTCATGAGCGCGAGCTTCGGGAGACGGAAATGCGGCACGACCCCAGCTTCGACGATGACCGGGATGTTCACGGCGAGATACGCGACCGCGCCGATGACCACGCCGATGCCGATACCCGGCAGACCCCAGAGCGGATAGAACGCGACCGCGCCGATGATGATGCCGAGGTTATAGAGGACCGGCGAGAGCGCGAAGAGCGTGAATCGGCGGTGCACCTGCGTCACGCTCGAGATGATGCCCGAGAGCCCGAGCAGGATAGGCTGAATGAGCAAGATGCGAGCGAGGAGGACGAACTGAACATGAAGCGGCGAGGCGACGAGGTTCGGGTACAGGAGCGCGAGGAACTGCGGCATGAAGATCGCGAGCACGATGCAGATAAGACCGCCGACGGCGAACAGGAAGGTCGCCGATTCCGACAAGAGCTCCCGCGTCTTCTCCCTATCCATCCCGGTAATGCGCGGGATGATCACGTAGGCGGAGACGAGCGACGAGACGAGGGCGAAAACGAGGTCCGGGACGCGGAATGCCGCGTAATACAGGTCGAGCACCTGCCCCGCGCCGAACGTGTGGGCGAACGTGCGATCGCGGAGCAGGGCGAGAGCCTGCGATGCGAGCGTCAGCGCAGCGAGCAAGTACGCGGCCTGATGAAGGCCGCGTACCGGTGCTGCGATGCGCTCGAAAAACCGCCTGACCATATAGGCTTATTCTAACCCCTTATTTCACGGGCGTCGAAGAGGCAGAGAGAAGGTTTGCCGGGAACGGGTTCTTGCCCGCCGTGAGAGCGGCAAGCTGCGACGCGACCGCCGTCGCATTGCCGCTCGACATCCCTGCGATCGCCTGCATCTGCGTGAGAGCATTCGCCATGTCGCCCTGTTTGGCGTACACCGCCGAGAGGAGATAGCGCGCGTTCGCGAATTGCGGATTCGCCGCCACCGCGGCCGAGAGCGCCGACGCGGCATTCGGGAAATCATCCTGCGCCGCATAGAGCACGCCGATCTGGAAGAGGATGTTCGGATCGTTCGGCGCGAAGTATGCCGCCGCGAGCGCCGAGGTCAGAGCGTCCTTCACGTTGCCGTCCTGCACCTCAAGCTGCGAAAGCAGGAAGATGGCAGCGGTATAGTCTTGCTTCAGCGTGATGGCGGTCTTCAGATCCGCCTCGGCCGACTTCGTGTCCTTATTCGCGATGTCGAGCTGTGCGAGGATGTACGGTATCTGCGGATTCGTCGGATTCAGAGCCTGGGCTTTCTGGTATGCGGCCTTCGCGCTCTCATACGCGCTCGAGACGCCAAGCGGGACCGCTTGCGCGTAGAGCGTGCCGAGCGCTATCCAGTTCCGATAGTCGGCCGGAGCGAGATTCGTCGCTGTCAGCGCAGCGTTGATACCAGAAGAGAGCGCCGTCTGATATGCCTGTTGCGCAGCGCTCTTCTCCATGGTCGTCGATGCGGCGATGACGCTGAGCTGCGCCTTCGCGATATCGGCTTGAAGCTGATACGCCGCGGCAGTCGGAGCGAACGTAAGCGCATTCTGCGCCGACTGAGCAGCCGCGTCGAGATTCCCTGCAGAAAGCGATGCTGTCGCCTGCGCAAGCTCGGTCGCTGCGATGTAGTGCTCAACGAGCGCATATGCAGCGACGACCGACGAGAGGAGCACGATAGTCAGAGAGAAGACGATGACGAAACCGACTCGCGGGCTCCGCGAGAACAGGATGCCCCACTGCCGCCCATCTTTCGCGAATCGCGTCGTCGAGATGAAAAGCCCCGCGAAGATGAAGGCGAGCGCGAGCATGACCGCGTTCGGCAGATCGAACACCGCGACGGCGAAGAGATACAGCGCACCGACGAATGAGACGATGGCGACATAGCGCGTATACGCGTCCTGCGGCGCACGCACCAGAAGCATGCGAAGCCCGAGGACGATGAGGAGGCCGAGGAACCCGAGCCAAGCAAGCACGCCTACGATGCCGGTCGTCACGAAGGATGTCGGGATGAATCCGATACCGGACGAGAAGTCGACATTCCAGAAGACCGTCGAGTTGAGCGATGCATTTCGATATTTCAACCATTCCGCTCCGAACGTGCCCGGGCCGCTTCCGAAGACCGGCGAGACCGCATACGTCTTCTCTGCGACCGAAAGCGTCGACTGCCACGAGGGACGCACGCTAAGCATATTCACGTGCAGCGAATTCCCGAGAGCGCTGCCGAGCGTGCCGCCGATGAGGAAGAAAAGCGAGATAGCGAGCACCGCAAGCGGCAATGCGAGCGAACGGTTCCCTTCGCTCTCTTCGAGAGGCGCTTCGGCGACCACGACCGCCTCATCGAGGTCGGCATCGGAAGCCGTCGCGTTGTGGCGCATGACGGCTTCGACGAAGAGCCCGAGCGAGACGAGAGCGAGAAGCGTCCACACCAAAGCCGAATTGGCGAGCGCGAGCAGGAAGAGCGCGAGCACGCCGCTCATCAGAAGCGCACGGCGCACGCGCAGCGACGGCTCAAGGAACCGAAGCGTGATGAGCACTGCGACGACGCCGAGCCCGAGAAATGCGGCGAGGTCGCTGAAGGAACCGATGACCGAGAACGCCGGAGAAATGATATTCGGGAGGAACTGCCCGACGGCGACCACGACCGTCTCGATGAGCGCGATTGCGCCGAAGAGGTAAGCGCCGACACGCAAGGATGAACGGTACTGTTCCGGACGGCGAAGCATGAGCGCTGCAAGCGTGCCGAGTGCCGTCGCCGCGAGCATGAAGCCGAGCGTGTCCGGCTCAAGCGCCGTGCCCCAGAGCGAGCTCGCGAACGGCGCACCCGAGAATGCTGTCGAAAGCGCGTACGCTGCGACCGGCAGCCAGAGCGCTCCGATGAGCACCGAGGACGGGAAGATGACGTTCCCGCGCGTGAGGCGCGCGAGGATATAGAGTGCAAGCGTCACCAGCGTGCCGGCGGAAAGGAGGAATACTTTCGTCGTCGCGAACGGCGTCGCTGCAGACGGGACGACAATGAGGAGCGCGGCAGCGATCGTGATGAGAAGCGCCCAGACGCTGGCAGCATCAAACGAACGGCGGCGGACTGGAGATTGTGGGGGCATGGTACAAAAAGCTAATCGATAATGATAATACCGTTCAGTATACCGTGGGAGCGCTTCAGCAATGGCATTCTTCCACATCGAAAATGTGTGCTATAATATTTCCGGACCAGGCTAGACGATCGCCCAGCTCCAGTTTCGTAGCGAGAGCCCGACTTACATTGCGCACCCAAGAGCGCTACGAGCGGGATTCAGTTTTAGAAATCGCGTTACGAAACTGGGGCTGGGAGGAAAGTCCGAACATGCTTCCCTGCTCTCGGGCAGGAAAATAGGTAGCGGGTAACGCCCGTCGTCCGTGAGGATAGAGGTGCCTACAGAAACGCCAACGCCGAAAGGCCGCGGATTCCCCCGTGGAATACGCCCGTCGCGAGACGGGAATGCAACGAGCAAATCCTTACCCGCATGCAAGGCCGTGTCCAGCCCCAGTTCTAGGTATACTAAGCCATATGTTTTATGTTTACCTCCTACAAAACGACGTGACCAAGGAAACGTACATCGGCTATACAAACGATGTAAAACGAAGATTGGCAGAACATAATGAAGGAGGTAAAAAGTTTACTACTCGAAAAGAAGGCGTCTGAAAGCTACTGTATGCCGAAGTCTACAAATCTTCTGCTGATGCAAGATTGAGAGAAAGTAAACTTAAACATCATGGCAGCGGGAAACATGAGTTACTCAAACGTTTAAAGAGCAGTTTGGGGACCTAGAACTGGGGCTGGAAGTGCCGCTCGAGCTCGTGAGCAATCACGGGCCCAGATAAATGATCGCCCGCGACAGAATTCGGCTTACCGGCCCGGTCCGCACAAATGAGAAGACCCACGCTCCTGCGTGGGTCTTCTCATTTCAAGCCATCGTATGCAGATGAGTGCTTTTTCGTTCACTACACTATCTCGCAGGTGCCGCCGGCGCAGGCCAGTTCCCTCTTCATATCCGATTCATCCTGCCGCTCATACGCCGAGAGCTTGGAGTAGTCCACGGTCGGGAAGCGGGACATGCGCGCTTCGTATTCTTCTTTCGAAATCGTTTCGTATGGCGCGAGGCGGTACACGTGATTGCTGCGCGGAAGGAACGAGAGCCCGCCGATGATGTTCCAATTCTTCTGTACCCAGTCGACGACCGAAATCCATTCATCCTCGCCCACCGAGATGGTCGCAGACGGATTGTGCTCGGTGTAATTGAGCTTCACTTTCTTCCAGTACTCGAGCTGATCGAGCGCCGTAAGATCATCCTTGAAACGCGCCTCCTTGGAGTGGTCCGGGGCTTTCACCGGGAACTCGAGCACGTACGTGTTCGCCTCTTCCATCGACTGCCCCACTTCAGGATAGTACGGGACGCCCTGGTCGCGCATGAGCTTGAAGAGCGAGTCGGTCGCGCTGATGCGCACGCGGCGGATATAGTACGGTGCATGACGCGGGTGGATGCCCGAAGCACAGTTGAAGGTCTGCGAGACGGTGCCAGAAGGCTTCACCGCCGTGACCGACATCGAGCGCTCGATGCCGAAACGCTTCGCGTACGTGACGTTCGTCTTCACCGCCATGTCACGGACTTTCTGCATGACCTCGGCATTACGCACGACCGGGCTGTCCCACTGCCCCGTGATCGAGACGCCGAGGAGACGCTCCGCCTTGTTGTGGTCGGTCCAGTCTTTCGAGATGTAGCCGAATTTCGTGAGCGATGACTGATACGTGCCGATGATCGATGCGAGGCGCGCTTTGCGGAGAAGCGACGCCTCCGTGTCGTCAGCGCGGGCGATGACTTCGGAGAGGTTGCAGAATTGCTTGGACTGCAGGATGATCTCGGCGCACGGGTTGGTACCGATGGAACCGCGCACGACGCCATCCTCGCCGATGAAACCGACCGATTTGAAATAATCGACCCGGCGCTTCGGCATCGTCTCGGCGAGTGCGCCGCGGTTGAAGATGCCGCGCTCGCCGCTGCCGCTCTTCATGAGCGCCACCCACTCGTCCATAAGCTCGGTGTTGGTCGGCTGGGCCTCATACACGGCGGAGTTATTCGCGACGGCGCGATGCGGATCAGTCATGTAGAATTGGCCCTTCTTAGCGTCGCGCATCTCGGAGTCGTCGAGGTCCGAGAGCGAGATCATCGCGGTGCGGCGCACGCCGCCGGCGACCACGCACTCGCCGATCTTGCAGATGACATCGTGCACGTCGATGGCGCGCAAGCGACGGCCCTGACGGCCGAGGATGCGTTCGCGCGCGAAGGCGAGGAGCGAACGGAGCGGCTCCGGACCGGAAGCCTTGCCGCCCATCGTCTTGAGGCGCGCGCCAGCCGGACGGACCTGAGAGAAATCGAAATCGATGTCCTTGCCCGAGTACCATGTCGTGACGCCGAGCGTGAGCGCATCGCACCAACCCTCCTTCGAGTCGGCGATGGCGTGCGTCTCGAGCTTCGTGCCGCTCTGCTTCATGATCTGCGGGAACTGCTCGACATTCTGGCTCTCAACGGCGAAACCGACGCCGCACCCCTGCATCGAGAGATACATGATTTCGGCGAAGTCCGTAAGCTTGGTCGGCGCAGTGAAGGTGCAGTTGTAGGCGCACGTATTGCAGCGGCGCGCCGGCTCGCCGGCGAACTGCATGAGACGCATCGACGGCATCACCTCCTGCTTGA
The DNA here is from genome assembly GCA_021813965.1 of bacterium. Lineage (GTDB taxonomy): Bacteria > Patescibacteriota > Minisyncoccia > Phycocordibacterales > Phycocordibacteraceae > C7867-001. The sequence continues at coordinate 10,855 of JAKAJB010000008.1, forward strand.
GGATGCCGGCGCGCACTTCGGCATACTCTTTTTCGGTGAGCTTCTTGCCGAGGTTCTCGCGCATGAAATCGACGTAACGATCAACGGTTTCGATCCAAGTCTCTCGGCGGCCCTCTTCAGGGATCCATTTCGCATAGGTGCGCAGATAGACGAACTCGCCGAGCGTGTTCCCCTCGAAATATTTCTTACTCTCGTCGGCGAGCTTCTTCACGTGCGCAGGGACCTCGACATGCGCCGCGCGCAGCTGGGCGCGCTTGTCGCGATAGAGGATGTACGCTTTCGCCGCCTTCACGTAATCGTTCACGATGAGGTATTTCTCGACCGAGTCTTGCATGCCCTCGACGGTCGGGAGGAAGCTCTTGTATTTCTTACCGAAACGCGCCAGTTCCCCGGCGACCTGATGCGCGACGAGCACCGCATCCTCCTGGCTGCCCTCTTCTGCCGCCATCATCGCCTTCCACACCGCAGCGACGATCTTGTCGAAATCGAACGGCGCGAGGCGTCCGTCGCGCTTCTCGATCTGCGGGATCATCTCTCGGTAGCGCTTCGTTTCCTTCGAGACCGGCGCTTCCGTCACCTTCGGAGCGCTCGCGACAGTCTTCGTTCGAGCAGAAACTTTTGCGGCTTTTGGCATAGGCGATTCAAGTGTTAAGAGCGGCACGTAATAATATAATCCTCACTTCTTGTCTGTAATTTTACTCCTCATGCTTCGAAACGCTATGTGGACAGTGTTATTGCGAAACGCTCGGGATATTTTTCAATAAAAGCGGGGTGCCCGTAGCGATACGGTTCGCACGCGCGAAACCCGCGGCCGTTTCAAGGACATACCGTGCGGGGACCGACGGATAAAAGACATGCGGGAAAGAAGCGGGTTGGACGTTCTCGGCGATGGACACGACGTGTCCTTGAGCGTCAAACCAGAACATATCGAGCGGGATGAGCGTATCCTTCATCCAGAAACCGTATCGATCGTCTCTCGGGAAAACGAAGAGCATCCCATAACCGCCGGGAACGCTTGCACGGCCGCCGAGACCACGTTCACGAGCGGCCGTCGTCGTCGCATACTCGATAGTCAAAGACGTTCCGCCGAACTCCGCAACCGACTGCCCTGAGGCCGGCGGCGTCTCTGTCCTATACGCGAGAAGGAGCGCCCCAATCATGAGGAGTGCTAGGCCGAACAGACCGTACCAGCGCCGCGACATATGCGAACTATAACAAACAGAAACCCGCCGGCCTTCCGGCCGGCGGGTTTCGTGATACCGCTTCCCTGCCGTCTACTTGACGGAGATATCCCGGAAGACCTCGGCAGTGATCGCCGAATTCGCGACCGTGCCGTATACGCGGACCGTATCGCCGTTGTTCACCTTGGTGAAATCAAGCGTCGCCCAATTCTTCGCAAGCATCTTCACACCCGATGCAAACGAGACGGTGTAGGCCGTTCCGCTTGCATTCGTAAGCGTGAACGTCTGAGCCGTCGCATCCAGGTTAGAAAGCACGCCCTGGACGACTCTCGGACCGGCCGCTTCCGTCTGGCGAACCGCCTGCACATTCGCCTTCACTTCCTGATTCAGCGCCTGACGGGCCGTCCAGTCGCGGATAAGAGATGCCGTGACCGTCCAGCTCGCGCTCTGGTCGATCGTGCCCTGCACGCCGACGAAATCACCCGTCTGGAATCCGGAAACCGCCGAGCCCTGCGGGAGCACTTCAGCCGTCGCAGGGACATTCACCGTCCAATCGCCGCCCCAGCTCTTCACTGTCACCGAGCCCGAGGAAACCGCGCTAATCGTTCCGCGAAGAAGCACTCTCCCGGCGGCGCCAACCGTGAGCACCTGCGGTTGCGAAGCGGCCGGTGCCGTCACGACCGCCGACGTTGTCTGTGCGAATGCTACTCCTGAAAAAGCGAGCGTCCCGAGGATGCCGAGCGCTGCTGTCATTCTCTTTGTCATAGTAATCATGTGATTATGTATCTTTATAATGCGAGCCGCACGCCACGTGCGTCTGTACATACTACTACACCCGCCGAAGCATTTTCTTACAGAACACATACCCCGGCCGGCAACAGATGCTACGATGGTCCTATGCGTCGCGCCATGCTTATCGGTGTTCTCCTGCTGCTCCCCGGCAGCACGCACGCTGCGGTAAGGGTTGTTAACCCCCTGGAAATCTCCGGATGGATTCCTTACTGGCGGGAAGCGACCGGCACGGTCGATGTCATCCCCCACCTTCAGGATTTCACCGCCATCATGCCGTTCGGCTACGTCGTCCAAAATGACGGTTCTCTCTCCGACGCCTTCGGCTTCGATGCGACCTCATCCACCTCGACCGCCAATCTGCTTCGCGTCACGACGAAGGCCGAGAAAGTGAAGCTGATCCCGACTGTCATGTGGAGCAACGGCGCCGCCGAAGACGCCATCCTGAAATCGGGTCCCCGCCGCCGGGCACTCGAGACGCGTATCGCCGATCTGGCGAAGGCGCAGGGATTCAGCGGTATCAATATCGACTTCGAGAACAAATCCGCATCAAGCCGGCCGTATTTCTCGCTCTTCCTGAAAGGACTTTATGCGCGCATGGGGCAGAAGTGGGTCTACTGCAGCATCGAACCGCGCACGCCGCCTTCTTCGGCATTCGATGTCATCCCGAAGACGCTCGACTATGCGAACGACTATACCGCCATCAACCGATACTGCGACCGGGTGCAGATCATGGCATACGACCAGGGCGCGGTCGATCTGCGGCTCAACGCAGCGGCGGACGGCCAGCCGTACATCCCGGTCGCCGACACCGCATGGGTGAAGAAAGTGATGACCTACGCCGCGCAGACCATTTCCAAGAGGAAGCTCATCATCGGCGTAGCCACCTACGGGTACGAGTACGACTTCTCGAAACTCTCGCAATCCGGTTATCGCTACAATCTCGACTGGGCGCTCAATCCCGGCTACGCGACCACGCTCGCGGGTGAGCTCGGCATCACGCCATCCCGCAATTCCGCCGGCGAGATGAGTTTCGTGTACACGCCCACGACCACGCCCGCCATCGCCGGTGCCGCGGCAGCCGTCGCTCCCCCGCTCCACATCGTGTGGTGGAGCGATGCGCAGGCGATCGCAGACAAGATAACGCTCGCGCGCTCTCTCGGCATCCGCGGCATCGCCATCTTCAAGCTCGACGGCGGCGAAGACCCCTCGCTCTGGAGCGTCCTGCCGCGCCGCGCGAAGTGATGCTATCCTGACCACCTATGCTTACTCTCTATGTAAAAACCGGCTGTCCGTTCTGCAACAAGGTGCTCGATGCGGGCGGGGAGCTCGGCATCGCATTTGATGAAAAGGATATCGCCGACGATGCCGTCGCCGCGGAGCTCGTCAGTCGCGGCGGCAAACGCCAGGTGCCCTACCTCGTCGACACCGATCGCGGTGTAGCGATGTACGAATCAGACGATATCGTCGCCTACGTACGCGAGCATTACGCGTAACAGCGATCGTCTTTCACCAAAGAAGACGAGCCCGCGACGGATCGCGAGCTCGGACTGTGTTCCGGTTCAACCGGCAAGGACCGATAGGAATCTCTTCGTGAGGATGTCGACAAATTCAGGGCGATACCGGTACTCATCGAGCAAGAATCGGCCCTGATCGCGCTTGCCGCTCCAGACGATGAATTCCTGAATCGACTCCGTGACGGACGCCAGCCTTCCCGTAAAGGGACTTCTCGGGTTCATAGCGAGCCGGCCGTCGGCCAGAGCATACACGAGTGAATTGCGGAAATAATGATTTTCTGCGAGCGCATCGGAGGCTGCTGCTGCCACTTCTGATTCTTCAGACATCGACGCAGTCGATATCTCCACCGCCGCGACGTCGCAATCGAACGATTCCGGCGGGTATGTGCCGAACTTCATCCCGAATGCGACGACGATCTCTTTTCCACCGAGCTTCAGGAGCGCCGCGGACCGGTATTCGGCGTAGCCGATGTGAACCGACCTTGAGGCCTCGTGCGGATCCGAATCATCCGCGATGACGACCAGCACTTTTGCAGGCAACCAGAACGTCTTGCCTCGTGCCTCCAGATTGCCGATCACTTTGGCGAGCAGTTCCCTTGCCGAGATTCCAAGCTTTTCTGACATTTCCTATCTCCTTATGTAAGGTACGAATTGCAACGAGATGCGTGCGAAAAGGCTGGGGTCAACCTACCAACAATCTGTCCGGCCGTCCAGGCTTCAGGCATGGAAGAATGTGTGCGCGATGAAGACTACCAGGAACACGCCGATGGTATTGAGGACCGATATGAGCGCCAACATCTTCTTGCTCTCGAGGCGCGAGGCGCCGAGCATGCCGACGCCGAACACGTCAGGAAACGGGAAAATAATACTGACGGGTCGCCCCTCACCGGACCGACCTCTCGCAAAAACGCAACTGCCCTAAACCTAGGAAATCAAGACATCAGACGCTAGGAGATATCCGCTCTTGAAATGGCTTTTGAGCGCGGAAAGAAAACGAACCCCGTCTTTTTCAAAAAGAGAATCCCCGGTGCCCGGATCCTCGATTCCTCCGTGAAGATGTCGGAGCATATCGGCATCCCCTTCACAGATGACTTTGTCGTTCTTTAGAGAGCACAGCGCGATGATTGACTGCGTTCCATCGCCATTGAGCCGGTAGATTTCGACTTTCTTCATG
>JAKAJB010000009.1 GCA_021813965.1 bacterium
CGCGGTCTTCTTCCAGAGCACTTCGGTCACGGCATTTTCGAACTCGTGGGCGAGGTGCTGCTTCTCGTGCTCGCTTATCTCCGGATTCTTTTTCAGGAGGTAGAGCACGGCGGTCTTCAGTCCCGAGAAGGAGAAGTCGCAGGTCGCGTCGGCGATCATCGGCCGCGGCAGCGCATAGGTCGGATCGGATGCCGCGCGTTCACCGGCGCGCACGAGCTCGGCGAGGCGCGAGACCTCCGGGCCGCCCGGGTAGGGGAGGCCGAGCATGCGCGCGACCTTGTCGAAGGCCTCGCCGACCGCATCATCGAGCGTCTGTCCGACCATCTCATACTCGAGCCATTCTTTCATCAAAACGAGCTCCGTGTGGCCGCCTGAGATGAGAAGGGCGAGCGTCGGCATCGCGACATCCTCGATGACGAGCTGTTCACCGTCGTTCTTGGCGAGTGCGGCCATGACGTGCCCCTCCATGTGGTTCACTGCGACGAGCGGCTTCTGCCAGAGGAGTGCGAGCGCCTTGGCGAAGTTGATGCCGACCCAGAGCGCCGGCTCGAGACCGGGGCCGGCGGTGACGGCGATCGCGTCGATGGCGGGTGGCTCGCACTCGGAGACGAAATCGAAGAATGCTTCGGCAAGGCCGGGCTCGCGCGAGAGCATCTCGGCGATGGCGTCCCGGGTCTCCTCCGGAATCGACCGCGTGTCTTCACGGAGCAGTTCCGCCTCCTCGAGCGCCGCATCAAGCAGGGGTACGAGGTTCTTCGCATGCTCGCGCTTGGCGAGCGCGGGGAAGACGCCGCCGTATTCTTTGTGGATCTCTATCTGCGAGATGAGCGCATTGCCGAGGACGGTGAATCGGGCGCTCTTCTCGTCGCCTTCAGCCTCGACGATCGCGATCGCCGTCTCGTCGCAAGAGGTCTCAATCGCGAGGATTTTCATGTCCATCAGTTTCGATGACTGTCCAGGGAAGCGGCGCACCCCAAGGAATACTGAAACCCGCAGCGCGCGGATGACCGTTGCCGCCGTATTTGCGAGCGATTGCAGAGACGTCGGTACTATCATCACTGCGGAGAGAGACGTTGAGGATATCGGCATGGAAGCTTGCGGTGATGCTGAGCGGCGGCTTCATCCGCACGAGCAGGTTGCCGACATCGGAGGCGAACATGCCGCCCATCGGCGCGTAGTAGCACTCGAACCCTTCAAATGAGACGAGAGACGCTTTGTTTGCTATCTGCTCGACCAATATGGCGAAATGCTCGGCATAAATCTCTCCGCGCTCTATGATGGCAGCACGTTCGGTTTCGTCGTCCATCTTCCGCACGAGCTCATCCCAGGTCTCGAAGTGAAATGGTTGGGCATAGGCATACGCAAGCACGGCGCGCGAGTCAGGCAGCTTGAAAAGGTACAGGTCGCCATCTTCGACGTACTTAAGGAATGTCGGGACGGGACGATCGGGATGGAAGTAGCTCCACGCGATGGTCGCGCCGGAGCGATCATTATCGAATACGTACTCCGGCATGCTTTCCACCACGGCTTTGGCTCCGAGGTGGTGGTCCAAGACTGTCACCGATGCGGCTTCTCTTACGAATCGTTCCATGATCTCTTTCGGGTAGGAGAAATCCACGAAGACAAGGTGTTTGCCGGCGAGATTTTCTGGCGCTGGTCGGCCGTGCTTGAGTGGAATGTACTCTGCTGAATCGCCGAACTTCTTCCACGCGGAATAGGCGGCCCCGAAACCGTCGGGACAGCCGCCATGATAGAGGATTACTGTCTGCTGGTGGGGCATGGGATTAGTGTACCGCTTATCGCACGAAGCGCACGTAGATGCCCGCGGGGATGACGCGCTTTGAGGAAGACTCCTGTATGAAAAGCTCGCCGCACTCGCCGTCAACCTCGCCGAAGACGCTCTCGATCGCTTGCGCGAACGCGCGCGGCGCATAGCCGGCCGCATAGCCGTTCAGCAGGAAGAACGAGCCGGGCGCCTCAGAGAGGATGCTTTTGAGCGTCTCAAGCAGCTCAGGGAGGGCTTTTTCGATCTTCCACACTTCGCCTTTGGCGCCGCGGCCGAAGGCCGGCGGATCAAGGATGATGCCGTCATATTTCGCCCCGCGCCGCGCCTCACGCTTCGCGAAGGCGAGCGCATCGTCGAGGAGCCAGCGGATCTTGTCCTCGCCGACGCCCGAGCGTCGCGCATTATCGTGCGCCCAGTCGAGCGATTGCTTGCTTGCGTCGACGTGCGTCACGTGCGCGCCGGCGAGGGCGGCGACGCTTGAGGCGACGCCGGTGTAGCCGAAGAGGTTGAGGACTTTCGGCTGGATCATCTTCTCGATCTGCTCCTTCGACCACTGCCAGTTCGGCGCCTGCTCGGGGAAGATGCCGGTGTGCTTGAAGCTCGTGAGCGCGGCGGTGAAGCGCGCGTCGCCCCAGGAAACTTCCCACGGCTCGGGCACCGGTTTCTTCACGTCCCAGCCGCCGCGTTTGTCGCGGAAGGCGAAGATTGCCTGGGCGCTCTCCCAGAGCGCGGGCTGCTGCTTCCTCCATAAGGCCTGCGTTTCGGGACGCGCGACGATCGTCTTGCCGAAGCGTTCGAGCTTCATGGTGTCGCCCGAGTCGAGGAGTTCGTAGTCGCTCCACGGGAGCGTGGTGAGATGCCGGTCGTACCTCATGAAAAAAGATGTTCCGGGTGCTTGCGGCTCCACTCGTAGAAGACGACGGCCGCGGAGACGGCTGCATTGAGGGACTCGGTGCGCGGGTGCATGGGGATGGAGAGCGCAACGTCGCACGCTTCGAGCGTCTTCTCGCGGATGCCCGCACCCTCGTTGCCGATGACGAATGCCGCTGGCACGTCGAATTTCTCATCGCCGAGCGCGGTGGTGCCGCTCATCGCGAGGCCGTAGGTCCAGAAGCCTTTTTCCTTGAGGACCTTGAGAGTGTTGTTCACGTTGCCGATTGAGACGAGCGGGACGCGGAAGGCCATGCCGGCGGAGGTCTTCACGACGACGCCGGTCACGCCCGCCTGGTGGCGCTCCGGGATGAGCACGGCGGAGAGTCCGAACGCGGCGGCCGAGCGGATGATGGCGCCGACGTTGTGCGGGTCGTGTATCTCTCCGAGGATGGCGACCGCGGGATTCTTCGCCGGGTTGAGAGTCTTCAGGAAGTCGTCGAAGGGGATGAGCAGAGCAGAGGGGTCCATGATGGCGATGACCCCCTGGTGGGTCGCGTCGCGCCCCACGAGCTCTTTGCCTTTGCTCGCGGCCAAGGGGACGGTCGGGATAGCGTGCTCGTGCAGGAGGGCTTGCAGCTCCTTGTCGCCCGCATCGTGGGCGAGGAATACCTTGCGTATGACCTGCGGCTTGCTCAGGAGCGCTTCCATGAGCGCGTGCTTCCCGTAGATGTAGACTTTTTCCTTCGAAGTCGCGTTGGTCCGTTTCGGTCGCATTACGCGAGATTATAGCACGAAATCAAGAGAAGGGGCGCGAACACGAGCGAGCCTGCTCGTCAGCAGGTTCGCTCGTGATTCCCGCTCGCGCAGTGACGATTCGCTGCTGCGAATCGTCACTGCGCGAGCGCACAAAGCAGAAAACCTGCCGCAGGGCAGGTCTTCTGTCTTTGTGCGCCGTGAGGAACTCGAATCCCCGACCCTCTCAACGTCAATGAGATGCTCTACCAACTGAGCTAACGGCGCATGAAGAGACTATATCACAGCATGATTCTCGGCGAAATATGCGTCGGTAGGAAGAAGAACACGGGCGCGGCTGGTGCCGCGCCCGTGTTCTTCTTCGCTGCCGGGTCCGCTAGTTATCTGAATGTGGAGTGGACGTCGACGAGTTGTCGCTTGCGCTCGACGAAGCGGTCGTGTCGCTCGAACTTTGCGAATCGCTCGACGAAGCGGTCGAATCGCTTGAGCTGCCGCCCTCGCATTCGCGCTCCATCTCTTTCACGATCTCGCCGCGGGTCTGAGGACCGACGACGCCGACAGTGCTGATGCCGTGACTCTCTTGCCACTTCTCTACGGCCGCGCGCGTTGCGTCGCCATAGTAGCCGGTGACGAGACCTTCGGGGTATACCGCTTTATCCTTGCTGAGGAACGTCTGGAGGCGCGATACGTCCTCGCCGGTGGAACCGACGCTGAGGTTCTGCGAAAGGGTAGCGCAGGAACCGGAACCGATCGAGGGAACCGTCGTACTGGTGGAAGCCGTCGAGGTGCTGCTCGAAGTGTTTGCCGGCGTCACGGTAGTTGCCGGGGTCGTTCCTTCGAGCGCAGCCTGCACGTTCGCAATCGTTGTCGCGTCGGCGCCGAACGCTTGCAGGAGATTGGTAATGGAATCTATCTGCATCGGCGTGAGAGCCGCCGCTTGGGCGAGCGGAGCTCCAGCGATAAGGGAAACGGCGAACACGGCGCCTGCTGCGGCGGAGAGAACGCGGGGATTCATAAGGCGATTCATGATACGGGTTTATTACTTGATCTTTTAATTAAAGAGACTGACCCCTCAAGCATAGCGCATCTTTTCCGCCTCATGCGCCTTGTGCACAAGATTGCTCGAGGCGGTTCCTGCCTCCGGGCGACGGGGACCGCGAGTATGTTTATCGACCCTTACAGGATCAGTACGCCTTTTGCATCTCACTTCGTCCGCTAGAGCGCGGGCTCGTTACGATATACTCGAGGTCTTCGATTTCCCGGCGTACGCCGAGCAGTCGGCGTACTTGGGGTCACAGCGTCATTCGCTGCGCTCAAGTCGCTGTGACCTCACGGGGAATCGAACCCCGATTTACGCCGTGAAAGGGCGCTGTCCTAGCCGTTAGACGATGAGGCCATCTTACTCCTGCATCCTAGCATTTTTAGGCTCGAATGCTAGAATCCGAAGTATTGGAGAGGTGGCTGAGTGGTCGAAGGCACCGCACTCGAAATGCGGCGTCCGGGTAACTGGACCGTGGGTTCGAATCCCACCCTCTCCGCTGACGCAGCTCCGCGAGGAAGCGGAGGGGAGCGGGGCGCCTGCGTGCCCCGCGGGTGGGATTCGAACGGCGGAGCGATGTTTCGCCAGCAGGCGAAACCGCGAGCCAGGGTCGTGAGAATGCTCGAACGACGGTGAGAGCATTACTCCTGACCGAATCCCACCCTCTCCGCTCTGGTCCGCGAAAGCGGGGTATACTACTATCACAACGATGTCGGTCGATTTCATCACGCACCTCATACTGCAGTATCGGTATTGGATACTCGTCCCGCTCTCGTTCATCGAGGGGCCGGTTGTCGCCTTCGTCGCGGGCACGCTTGCTGCCGTCGGCATGTTCGACATGTACTTCCTTGCGACACTGTTCTTCATCCGGGACGTCGGGCTTGACGGCGCATATTACGCCATGGGGTATTTCGGCGGCCGCTCGGAGTTCGCGGAGCGTATGCTCGCGAAACTCGCTATCACCGAGGATCACCTGCAACAGGTGCGCATGCTGTGGGAGCGGCGGCCGTTCATGACGATGCTCATCGGCAAGCTTTCCTACGGCATCGCGACGGCTTTCATCGTCGTCGCCGGCATGGTGAAGATGCCGCTGCGCATATTCTTCAAGTACGGCATACTTGTCGCGGTACTCGAGTATGGCTCACTGCTCCTGACCGGTTATTTCCTGGGGGCTTCGCTCGGAGGCAGCATCGTCCGGGTCATCGATAATATCCAATACGCAGTCGCCTTCGGAGCCGTTGCCCTCTCCGGCTACTACCTCGTGAGTTGGCGCATGCGTCGCAAGTTCCTGAAGAAAGACCAAGAGGCTGAAAAGACGTCGCCATGAAAAAAAAGATATTGCTCGTGACGGATGCGTGGGCGCCACAGGTGAACGGCGTCGTCCGTGTGCTGTACGCGTTGCTTCCGATATTGAAAGCCCGGGGCTATGACGTCACCATCATCGAGCCCGGGCAATTCACGACCGTATCGCTCCCGTTCTATCCGGACATCCGTCTCGCGCTCTTCGCGCGTCGCCGCGTTCAAAAGATTCTGGAGGATCTGCAGCCGGATGCCGTTTGCCTCGTGACTGAGGGGCCGCTCGGCTTGGCGGCGAGCGCTGCGTGCCGGCGGAAGGGGATACCGTTCGTCACGTGGTATCACAGCCACTTCCAACTCTACGTGAATGTGCGTCTTCACGGGCTCATGCGCCCCGTCTATTCGCTCATACGACGATTCCACTCGCGTGCGGTCCGTACGATGGTCTCGACCCAGAGCTTGAAGCTTGAATTGGAATCAACCGGCTTCAGGAATGTCGTCGTAACGCCGCTCGGGGTCGATACGAAGCTCTTCACCCGGAATCCGAACCCGCCGCTCCCGCCGCTCCCGAAGCCGGTTTTCGTCTATTTCAGCCGTCTTGCGCCCGAGAAGAACCCCGAGGAATTCATGAAGCTCGAACTTCCCGGCACAAAGCTGGTGATAGGTCCCGGTCCGTTACGGGCGAAGCTTGAGAAGGAATATGGGGAAGGTCATATTTTCGTCGGGCCCAAAAAAGGCCAAGAGCTTGTCGACTGGCTCTCGCTTGCTGATGTGTTCGTGTTCCCGTCGAGAACCGAGACGTTCGGTCTCGTCGCGCTCGAGGCGCTCGCCTGCGGCCTCCCGGTCGCGGCGCATGACGTCATGGGTCCGCGTGATATCGTGACAGAAGGGAAGGATGGCTACCTCTCTGATGATCTCACACAAGCGTCAATCGCCTGCCTGGCGCTCTCGCCGGAAGATTGCCGGCATAAGGCGGAGCAGTATAGTTGGGAACGCTCCGCCGACGCGCTTATCAAGAATCTCTTTGCATGAATTGAAAGAATGGCCGATCTCCCGCCGTGGTGATCGGTCGATTGCCATAGCTTGGCGCGCGGACAGATTTGACACAAGGACCATTTCTGGTGTATGTTTTCATGAGATTTACGACCGTCTGTCCCAGACAGCATCATTTTCTTAGCAAAGGAGATTTGATATGAGATCGCATGAGGATGTATCGTTCCGGCACGGGGCATTTCGCGTCTGGTCGTGGGTTATGGTGTCGTTCTTTGCGACAATTGTTTTGCCGCTCGTCCTTCTCGTCATCGTATATTCCCAAGGAATGGCCTTTTTGCTCGCCGGGAAGACAATCGCTGCACTGATTGCCTCTTTCGCAATCACCATGCTCTTCTTGATCGGGGCAGTGTGGCTCGCGATTGATGGTATCGCCCGAAGCAATGCCGAGCCTAATTCTAGGGAGCTTCGATTATTGGCGCGGATCGGACGGCGTGCCTTACGACGCACCAACATCTTCGGACTGCTGTATGATGTCGTGCGGAAGCTGGTGCTGCAGCTGTCAGAATGGGCCGTGAGTTGGCTCATCTTGACATTGCTGCTCGCGTTGCCGGATAAGAAATCCGGATAAAGCCGGGGAAAGAGAGGTTCCGGCCTCTCTTTCCCCGGCTTTTCTCTTCAGGTTCGTTGCATCTTCTCGTTTAAATTGACGAACTCACTCAGCCTCGAATGAGGCTCAACGGATAACCTCCCAATTTATCTTCCGAAGTATGTTTTCCGGCAAGATGAAGCACGTGATGCCGTGATATAGATTGATGAGGAACATGGTCGTATAGCCCTTTCTTTCGAATCTCCGCGCAGATGCCCGCACTTTATCGGTTTTCATGAAGAAGAACTTTGCATAGCGCGACAGCATCCGGCCGTATTGGATGTCCTCGCCTGAAATGAGGCCTTCATCATAGGAGACTTTTGCCGCGTATTCTTTCTTGACGATATGGATGGTGAAAAGCACTTTGAAAAGACGGTAGGTATGATTGTTGAAATACGACCAGAATCTCGCTGCGAGGGCGTCACTGTTGAGGTTCACAGTCGTCGTCCCGTACCCGACATCCGGATGCTTCTCGAGGTACTCGTTCAGCTGGAAGAGGAATCCTTCTCCCAAGAACACATCGGCATCCATGAATATGCACCACTCGAACTCGGGAGAACATTTCGTGTGGCCGAAATTCCGCGCGCGGGAGACGCCTTTCTTCGGCGCGGCATAGACCCGGATATTCCCGGATTCGTAGCGTTTCGCGGTATCGAAGGTCGCATCGGTCGAACCGTTCTCGACGACGATGACCTCGTATCGCTCGGGCGGGTAACCGATCGTCTTCAGACGGTCCAGCGTCTCGCTGATGATCAGTTCCTCGTTGTGCGCAGGAATGATGACTGAGAAGAATCGGTATCGCATCGGAGTCGTACGCGGCCCTATTGTTTCTTGACCCAGAGGTAGAGGTCCTCGATCGCTTTCGTGCCGTCGCCGGCGGCGATGTTGTTCTGATGGTAGAGCTCGTCGGTGCAGTCCCCGGCCGCCCAGATGCCTTCGACGCTCGTGCGCTGGCTCCGCGGGTCGGCGATGATGCGGCCCACCGCATCGAACTCGAGGAGACCTTTCACGAAATCAGTGTTCGGCATCACGCCCGCTTCGACGAAGATGCCGGAGACCGCGAGTTCCTTCGTCTCGCCACTGTCCTTGTCGAGATAGGCGAGGCCGGTCACGAACTGGTCGCCCTTCACTTCGGTCGGTTCGGCGGGGGCGACGATGTGCATGTTCGGATGCGCCTTCGCCTTCTCGATGGTCACCGGATCGGCCTTGAAATCCTTGTGGCGGTGGAAGAGCGTGACAGACTTCGCATACGCAAGGAGTTGCAGCGCCGTCTCGAAGCCGGCGTTGCCGCCGCCGATGACGGCTACGTCCATGCCGGAGAAGAGCGGGCCGTCGCAGGAGGCGCAGTAGGTGACTCCTTTGTTCTCGAATTTTTCGGCACCCGGGACGTCGAGCTTGCGGCGCCCGGCTCCCGAAGCGATGAAGACGGACTTCGCGGTGAACTCCTTGCCGCTCCTGGTTGCCACCGAGAAGCCGCCGTCGATTTTCGCGAGCGACACGACGCGATCGCCCAGGACGAGCGTGACCGCATCGCCCTTGACCGCATCGAGGTGCTCGCGGAACGATTTTGCGAGGTCTGCGCCGCTTATCTTCACGGAGCCGACCCAGTTCTCGATACCGTCCGAGATGGTGGATTGCCCGCCGATCTCTTCAGCGATAAGGACCGCTTTTAATTTCTTCCGTGCCGCATAGATGCCTCCGGCGACGCCCGCAGGCCCGCCGCCGATGATGATGGTGTCGTTCATATACAGGCAGTATGACGCATGTGAGAGGTACTGCAAGTGGGGAAAAGGAATTGCATCCCCAGGAGTGCTTGACGGGTATCTGCAGGTCGTGTATACCGGTATTACGTCTGATGAGACAAGCTTTTTACGGCTTTTCTTTTACAATGATTATCGCAAGATAGTTAACAAGGCCGTAAAAAGCTCGTCTCATCCTCCTCGGTTCGGCAATTGCCAGAAAGTCCAAGGTTCAGAACGTATCCATTGAAAACAGGAAAAGACCTCCATTACGGAGGTCTTTTCATTTTCCTTCCATGTGCGGAGTGCTCCGAAATCACCTTCGCCGGAGCATTTATTTCTTGTGTCTGCGGAGGAAGGACGGGATGGCGCCCCAAGCCTCATCGTCCTCGGGGGCCGGGATGACCTCGTCGCGTTTGTGCGGGACGGCGGTTACGATCGGCTCCTCTTTTTCGGCGACGATGACGGGTTCTTCTTTATCCTCTTTCTTCTCCTCGCGTTTCTCCTTCGCTTTCGGCTCCTCTTCTTTCTTCTCCTCGCGTTTCAATATCTCGTGATAGATGCGTCCGCGTTCCTCCTCGCGGCGTTCCGGGGCCATCGCGAAAAGAGAACGTTCGGGGCCGGAGTGCGAGGCGTGGGCGGCACTCTCGGGAAAGCCGGTGGCGATGACGATGATGCGGATCTGACCCTTCTTGAGCTTCTCGTCCTTCATCATACCGAAGATGATCTTGGCGTTCTTGTCGACCGACTCGTTGATGACCTTCGCCGCTTCCTGCACCTCCATGATGCCCATGTCGTCCGCGCTTGCGACCACGAAGAGGATGCCCTTCGCGCCGCCGATGGAGACGTCGAGGAGCGGGGAATTGACGGCCTGCTTCGCGGCGATAGCGGCGCGATCGTCACCCTCACTGATGCCGATGCCCATGAGGGCCGGACCGGCATTCTCCATGATCGCCTTGATGTCGTTGAAGTCGGTGTTGATGTCGCCCGGCGTGGTGATGATGTCGGAGACGCCCTCGACGGCCTGGCGCAAGATCTCATCGCACATAGCGAAAGCGTTCTTCGCGGTGGTGGTGAGGTCGACGACGGCGAGGAGTTTGTCGTTCGGGATGACGATGAAGGCATCCACCTCTTTCTTGAGTTCTGCGAGGCTGCGCTCTGCAATCTCTTTGCGCTGCGCGCCTTCGAACGTGAACGGCTTGGTCACGATCGCGATGACGAGTGCCCCGACCTCTTTCGCGATCTTTGCGACGATCGGCGCGGCGCCGCTACCGGTACCGCCGCCCATGCCGCCGGTGATGAAGACCATGTCGCTGCCAGAGAGCGCTTCCTGGATCTCCTGACGGGTCTCCTCGGCGGCGCGCTTGCCGAGCTCCGGATTCATGCCGGTGCCGAGACCGCGCGTGAGGTTCTTGCCGATGTGAATCTTCTTCTTGGCGAGAGAACGGTGCAGGTCCTGCGCGTCGGAGTTGATGGCGATGAACTCGACGCCACGCACTTTCGACTCGATCATGTGGTTCACAGCGTTCTTCCCCGAACCGCCGACGCCGACGACGCGAATGCGGGCGAAGGTCTCAATCTCTGGTTCAACGCGTTTTGACATAGGTATGGATATGGGGCGGATAAGTTTCCGTCATCATAGCAGAACAGGGCGGTATGCAAATATTGACAATCCCTAGATACGAATCACCGTTAAGGCAGAAACTGCTGGAAGAATTTGTCGAAAGCCGCGCGGAAGTTCTTCTTCGGAGCGTTCGTGTCGCCGGTGAGCCCCCAGAGGGCGAGGCCGTAGGAGACGGCCCAGGTCGCGTCATGGATCTTCGTGTCGGAGGAGAGACGGAATTCGGCGAGTCGCGACGGGAGTTTCAAGGAGCCGCGAGCGATGTCGCTGATGGAGCCGATGCCGGCGCCGCCGCCGCTGATGATGATGCCGGCGGGCAGCGGGCCGCGGCGGCCGAGCGCTTTCAGGTGCTTGTCGATGAGCGTGAACATCGCATTGAGACGGGCGGAGACGAGGTCGTCCACTTTCTTGCGCGGGTACATCTGGCCCGAGAGGCGGCCGAGCTTCACGCGCTCCGCTTCATCGAGCGAGATGCGGAAGCCGAGCGCGATGTCGTCGGTGATATGGCTCGAGCCCATCGGGAAGACTTTCACCGAGACGGGGATGCCCTCGTCATAGACGACGATGGAGACGGTCTCGGCGCCGATGTTCGCGAGCACGCAGCCCTTCATCTTCTGCTCGCCGTCGAGGAGGACGTACGAGCCTGCTAGGGGCGACGCCATCTGGTCGATGATCTCGATGTCGGCATCCTCGACCGCCTTGGCGAGCATTTCCTCGTGCTGGGCGAGGCAGGTGACAAAGAGGTAGTCGACCTCGAGACGGACGCCTTTCATGCCGAGCGGGTCGCCGAGCGTCTTTGAACCGTCGATGCGGTACTCGAGCGGGATGCTATGGAGCACGTGGCGGTTGAGGAAGCCGGGCGCGGCCGCTTCGCGCGCAGCTTTCGCGGCCTTATCGAGGTCGAGGGCGGTGATTTCTTGGTCGGCGCGCGAGATGATGGCCGAGCCGGTCGCGCGCGCTTCGTCGAGCGAGATGCCGCCGACGGCGAGGAAGGCGGAGCGGAGCGGTACGTGCGCCGTCGCCTCCGCCTGCTGCTTCGCGCGGATGATGCTTGCCGTCACCTCTTCCTTGTTGACGATGTAGCCGTGGCGCAGGCCTTTCGACTCTGCCAGTCCGGTGCCGATGATGCGCAGCTGCCGCGCACCGTTCTTGTCAGCGAGTTCTTCGACGACTACCACCTTCACTTGGTAGGTGCCGATGTCGATGCCGGTCGCTATCCTTCGCGACATGGGTTCGGGTGCGCGGTGCGCGTGCGGCGAATTTCGCCACGAGTGTTCGTTCGCATTTCTCCATAGTAGCGCCATGCGCCATTCCCTTCAAATGCAACAATCCGTGGATAAACAGGAAAAGGACGAATTCGCGGGGAGTCATCGCATGGGCGGGAGCCTGTTTCTCCGCTTCCGCGAGGCAGATGAGTATTTCGCCGCTTCGCTCGCCGACCTCGTAGGAGAGGACGTTCGGGACGTACGACTTCGCGCGGAGCTGCTCGTTGAGCGCCCGCGCTTGGGTCGGGCCGACGAAGACGAGGGAGATATCCCAGCCGGGAAGCACTTCTTCTGCGACCGTCGAATAGGCAAAACGCGGCGAGGGGCGCCGCGTGAGATTTTTCATTGAAACATTCGCCATAGAAAAGTTTTTAGAGTTGGTTCAAAAATTCTCAGATGAAAGGCGCGGGAGGCTGATTTTCGCAGGCGTATGCGTGATACGACGAAGAAAATCAGCGGGCCCCGTAACGAAGCAGATGAGATTTTGGGGCCTACTCTAGCGCTTGCGGGTCTTCTTAGCGGCCGGGTCGATTTTGCCGAGCTTCACGAGTTCGTTGTAGTTCTCGCGGCGAGCCTTCGAGATGAGGGCGCGCTTGCGTTCGACGTTCTTGGACATCGGGCGCTCCCAGTAGCGGCCATTGCGGACGGCGCGGACGAGGCCGAGCCCCTGCGCGCGGCGGGTGAAGCGGCGAATAAGCGCGGTCGAACTTTCGTTCTTCCCGCGGCGGACTTCTACGCGAATGCCTTCAGTTGCTGACATGATTCCAGAATCCTACCACAGGAGCCCTTGATTTGTCTATAAATATAAAAAGAGAAAACCCGCCGGAGCGAGTCTCTCGCCGGCGGGTTGGTCAGATCGGCAGGTTGTCCTCGAAGTCCTACAGCGATGCCAGCCGCTTGATGGCGGCATCTTTGGTTTCTTGGGGCAAGGTCTTCAGGAATTCCTCGAATGCCTCGATTTTCTTGTCGTGAATCGTCTTCAAGACATTCGCCGGGAGATCCTTGGCGTGTTCCCACACCTCGATCTCCTTGATCACACCGTGCGTCCCAAGGGGGCCTTGTCCGGAGGCGAGATCATCGGTGAGGGTCCGACTGGAACTGTGCCCGATAGTTCTCCCCTTTTCATCTAGTATTTCGAATATCACAATCACGATTCCACCTCCTATGTGCAGTTGAACTGGGCGGACTATACACCGCACTACCGGAATCGTCTAATGGTACGTTACGCGACGGCCTTGAGGCGCTCGATGAGATTGGAAAGGGGAAGGGTGGTCTCGACCTGGGTCGCGCGGTTGCGGAGGATGGCGGAGCCTTCGAGCGCTTCTTTGCGGCCCATGATGAGGAGGTAGGGGCTGTTGATGCGCTCTGCGAGCCCGAGCTGCTCAGTGAGGGACTCCACGCCGATGTTCTGGGCCAAAGGCACGCGGGCTTTGCGGAAGTCCTCGGCGAGGCGTATGGAGACTCGCTTCGCCTCGTCGCCGATGTGGACGAAATGGAAGCGGAGGCGCGGGACGGCGACTTTCTTCACGATGGCGCCCTCGCTCGCGAGGTGGAGCACGGCGCCGGTCGCGCTCATGCCGGCGGGGAAGAAGTGCTTGGTGAGGTCGTTGTAGCGCGACCCCCAGGCGACGCGCTTGCCGCCCACGACGAGCTCGAAGCAAGTATCGTTCCATACGTTGCCGCGGCTGATGAGGTCGCGCGCGAGCTCGTAAGGCGTCTCGGTCCGTTCGAGGTATTCGAGCAGGTCCTCGAAGCGTTTGCGGCTCGCGTCCGAGAGGTGCTCGGTCGGGGCAGGGAGGTCTTCGGCGCACTCGTTCGCGATGGCGAATTCTGCCGCGTCGAACGTGTCGCATTTGGCGCGCTCAAGGCATTCCTCGGGGAGGCCGTTCGCGCGCTTCTTGAAGAACGTGGTGAGCTCGCGCGCGTAGCGCGCGCGGGTCTCCTTGTCGCCCATCGAATTGATGCGGACGACGGGTTCTTCGTGGAAGAGGTCGCGCGTGAGCGCGACGAGCGCGCGGATGATGACCGCATCGGCTATCGCGCGGTCGGTGCCGAGCGCGTGGAACTGCACGGTCGCTTTCTTCTGCGCCTGCCGGCCGGGGGCGATGTTCGTATGCCACACGAAAAGCGGCTGGCGCGCTGATGGCGCCGGTTCGAGATGCTGGCACTGTTTGAGGAAGCCCGCGACGGTCTCGGCGACCGGATCGAGCGCGAGGGCGGAGAGCGTCTCGGGGTATCCCTTCGTCTTCGCCGCGCCGCGCTTCTTCGCCGCGAGCGCAGCGAGCGGCATGAAGCCGTAGTATTGGCCGACGGCGTATGCTTTGCTCAGTATCTCATCTGCCGGGATCGTCTCGCGCATCATGGTGTCACGGGTGTCGTCGTGGCAGTGGTGGTGGCGACGCCGGTCGGGCTGCTCGTGTAGGATGCTGCGCCGGGGAAGAACCCGCTTTTATCGAGGGGGAGGATGCGCAGATCGACGCGTCCGATGATGTCTTTTCGCGGGAGGGTGCCCCAGACGCGGCTGTCGGAGCTATTGGG
>JAKAJB010000057.1 GCA_021813965.1 bacterium
GAAGGCCGCCGAGGACGCCTACCTCTGGCTGAAGAAGCGCTAGCGCTATGGGCCACGACCTCCGCCTCTCCATCATCATCCCGACGCTCCGCGAAGAGCGGTTCATCGGCCGCACGCTCGAAAACCTGGAGAGCCTCGAGATTCCGCACGAGGTGATCATCACCGACGGCGGCAGCACGGACGCGACGCTCGACATCGCCCGCCGCCACACCGACAAGATCGCCGTCTGGACGCACCCGCAGCGGCAGACGTTCGGCCAGGCGAAGAACGCGGGCGCAGCGCTCGCGACCGGCGAGTTCCTCGTGTTCATAGACGCCGACGTCATCATCCCCGAGCCGCAGGCGTTCTTCACGGAACTACTGAGAAGCTTTGACGCGAACGAGAAGCTGCTCGCCGCCACCGTCCCGCTCAAGCCGTATGCAGAAAACCGCTCGTTCGCCGATGCGTTCTGGAGCGCGCCGCTCAACTGGTTCTACGTCATCTCGAATAACCTCTTCCATTCCGGCAATTCCTCCGGCGAATTCCAGATGATACGCCGCGAAGCGTTCCGGCGCATCGGCGGCTACCACGAGAAGCTCGCAGCCGGAGAAGACAACGAGATCTTCCGGCAGATCGCGCGCCACGGCCGCACGATTTCCTACCGGAAGCTCTGCGTGCGCCATTCGCTCCGCCGCCCGCACAAGCTCGGCTGGCTGCGCACCTACGGCATCTGGCTCAAGAACGGCTTCTCCGTCGCCCTCCGCGGCAAAGCCGCGTACGATGAGTGGACCGTAGTCCGTTGACTTTCGACATAGTTGTAGGGTATTATAGCCTCAGCAGTTAAGAGGTTCTTTGGTATCAAAAGCCGCAGAAGCGGCGCAACTATGAGAGGTGAGCGTAATGAGCATCGGGATACGGTTTATCGTTGGCAGCGTCTTGTGGGTGGTAGCCGAGGGATTCGCCTCGTACTATCTTTCGAAAAATTTCTTCCCGAGCCAAGTGATGGCTCGTTGGGGGAAACCCGGTATCGCCTTCTTCGCCCATGGCGGCATGTGGCTGAACCTGTTCATGCTTCCACTGCTCATGGCGTGGATTATCACCCGCTATAGCAATCAATGGAGCACGAAACAGATTGTGACCCTGGCCATGGTCGGATTCTTGGTGACATTGGGCAACCACTTGTTGCTTATGTTCACCCAGAAGATTCCCGACCCGCTCGGGTGGCAGAAAGAGCATTGGTCGCTACTGATCGGGATGAACTTCGTCTACATGACGACCTACGTAGCGCTGGCCGGACTGTTCTTCTTCTGCTCTCACCCGAGCGTCAGGGCGACAGTGTTCGTGGCATCCGCGCTCGGCATCTATACCGTGTTCGGGATGCACATCCCGCTCGGGATCATGAACATACGGTATGACTGGGCGTGGTGCCCCGAGTTCCTGCACACAGGTGCGTTCTTGATGCAAGCCGGAATCTGGAGCGCGCTCGCAGCAATCTCATGGTGGACTGCCGGTTTCTATGCCGGAGTCGTGGTCATGCTGATGGCGTTCTGCATAGCTGCATGGACAGCCTGTACGGCGTTCATGCTGTGCATCATACCGAGCATGGCTGGTTGAGGCGTCTCACCGCCGCCTGCCGCATTTACGCGGCAGGCGGCGGTTCTCTTTTCACATCCCAACACGCGTATGTTAGAATTGCCTTTATGAGTGCTGCGGCTGTCACTACTCTCTTCCTCCAGTACCGATACCCCGCGCTGGCCGTCCTCTCGTTCTTCGAGGGACCCTACATGATGATGCTGTCCGGATTCCTCATCCGGCTCGGCGTGCTCACCATCATCCCCGCCTACATCGCGCTCTCCGTGGGCGACCTGCTCGCCGATTCCGTGTGGTATTACGTCGGCTATTTCTTCGGGCACCGGTTCGTCCGCCTGTTCGGCAAGTTCTTCGACATCACCGAGGAGAGCATCGAGAACGCGAAAAGCATCTTCTCGAACAACACGCGCAAGATCCTCCTCGGCTCCAAGATGACCGCCGGGTTCGGGCTCTCGCTCGCGACCCTCGTCACCGCCGGCATGCTGCGCGTCCCCTTCGACGAATACCTCGCGCTCAACTTCGTCGGCCAGCTCGTGTGGACGACCGTCATGCTCTCCGTGGGCTATGTGTTCGGCAATCTCTACGTCGTCGTGAACGACGTCTTCAGCCGTACGTTCATAATCGGCGCTTCTATCCTATTCATCTACCTCATGCTGCGCGCGAGCCGGCGCATCGGGCGGCGCATGAAAGATCGCTCCGCGCGCAGCGGCTGACAAGTTCGCCAAGAGCGCGTCTGCCGCGTGCTCCCAACTGAAGAGCTCCGCCTTCTTGCGGCAATCCTCCGGCGAAAGGTCGAGGCATCTGACCGCGGCCTTTTGCAAATCGTCGCCCAGATACCCGTCGACCCCGTGCGAGACGGTGTCGTGCGGCCCCATCACGTCGTGCGCCGCGACAGGAATGCCGCACGCGAGCGCTTCGAGCACGACGAGACCGAAGGTCTCGGTGCGCGATGGGAATACGAACACGTCTGAGATCGAGAGCCAATCCACCAGCTCTTGCCCGCGCTTGTACCCGACGAACGTGTTCCCTGAGGCGTATTTCTTCTCCAATCTTGCGCGCAGCGGCCCGTCCCCTATCACGAGCTTCGTGCCCGGCAACGTCAATTTCAAAAATTCTTCGGGGCTCTTCTCAGGCGCGAGGCGACTGAAATAGACGAAGACCGGCTTCGGGAGCGGCGGCACCGGCGTCGCAAGATTGCGCGTGAAGAGCGCGGTATCGACGCCAAGCGGCATGAGTACCAGGTTCTTGAACCCGGTCGCCTCCAATTCTCTCCTCAAGCTCTCGGTCGACACCAGCGTGCGCGCCGCGGCCGAATGGAATCGACGGATGTAGGCAAGAATCGGCTTCAAGAGTCCGCGCAGGCGCAAGTCTATGTAAAGCTGGAAGTGGCTGTGGTACCAGGTCGTGAATGGTATCCCGCGCTCTCGGCAGACAGACCGCGCCGCCCACCCGAGCGACCACTCGGTGACGATGCACACCGCGTCCGGCTGCAATTCGTCTATCATCTTCGCCACGCGGCGGCGCGGGAACAGGGCGAGCTTGATTTCCGGATACAACG
>JAKAJB010000058.1 GCA_021813965.1 bacterium
TCCTTCGTCATCCGGTCCCCCGGAGCCTTCTCCGCGGCGGTCTTCTCCTTTTCAGCGGCAGTGAGCGCGGTGTCGGCCGCAGCAAGCTTGGATGTCGCCGCCGCGAGGTCTTCTTGGCCCGTTGCGAGATTCTGCTCGGCGGCCTTGAGTTCATTCGAAGTACTCTGAACGAAAATGCCCTTATCGCGATTTTCCTTATCTATCGCGGTGAGCCGCGCGACCTCAGCCGTCTGCCGGTCGACCCTTGATTGGACCGTGTCCTTGTTTTCCTTCGCTGAAGCTTGCGCTTTCAGCGCGTCCGTATGCGCCTGTACCGCCCTCTCGATCTTTTCTTTTTCCTCAGCATTCGGCGCTTCGCCGCGTTCCTCATACGCCTTGTCGATCGATTTGACGTATTCTTCGTGTCCTTTGATCGTCCGCTCGCGCTGGCCTCGGTAGCCGCCCTCGGCCGCCTTGCCTGCGTCGATGCCCATACCGACTTCTTTCAGATTCCCAAACGCTTTGGAACCGCGAATGTCGAAACTTGCCTTTGCCCCCCTGTCGAGAGCGGCCGTGAGCACGCGGCCGGTCCTCGTTCCTGCCAAGCTGCTTGTCCTTATACGCCGGGCGGCGTAATGCGCCGGGAGGCCGATCGCCTTCGTCCCGGCCCACGCCGTCGCGCCGAAGGTGAGCTTGCCGGCGGTCTTCGTCGCCCACCCGGCGCCGAAAGCGGAGAGATTCTTAGCCTGGATGGTGACGGCGAGGAGAAGCCCCATCGCGACGAGGAAGGAGAGCATCATGCTGCCGAAACCGACCAGGTTGGTGCTATTGACGAACCCGAGCCATCCGGTGCCTGCCGTTGCATTGAAACCGGAGAGGAATTGAGCGTCCGTAATGATCGCAAGGGCGATGTAGAGCATGAGCAGCAGGATCGGCGCCGTGATGGTCTGCTCGAAGAGCTTGCTCCACCATTTGTCAGCTCTCCCCTTGAGCATCGGGATCGCCAGCCCCGCAAAGCCGACCGGGGCGAGGATGATGAGGAAGATGAGCGCGATGAAACGCGTGATAAGTATGAAGGCGAGCGAGAACATCACGAACGCGGTTATCGTAAAGAGGATGATGCCCATAAAGCCGACGAGCCAGGCATGATCGCCGGTGGCGGCGGACTTGTTCGTATTTATGTTGTAGATGGTCTGCAGCCCTAATTGCGCCATTATCTTATTAGAAATGCCCTCGTTCGAAGGGCTTACGGTGGAAAGGAAATCACTCGTCGGGGCTTGCCCGCCGTTTATCTGCGTGTAGAACTGCGTCGCGAAGAGATTCCCGGCATCGATGATCGCTTCCGAGAAGAAGAGCGAGAAGTTGAGGAACACCGCGGCGAGCATGAGCATCGGGAGCATCTTCTTCGCGCTGCCGTACCAATCCACGTTCAGGATGGTGGTGATGCCGACGGCGAGGAAGCCGAATATGAGCGCGATGTTCCCTATGTCGCGCAGGATGCGCCACGTGACGCCGATAGCGTTGAGCTTGTGGACATAACTCCCCATCGTGACCACGGTGTAGTACACCGAGTAGTCGAGTATCATCGCCGCGACGCCCACCAGCCAGGCGAAGAGGCTCATGATCCAGGTCATGATCGCGCCGAACTGGCCGGCGTCACTGATGCCGGGATTGCTTGGCGTATGATCCGCTGCCGTCTGAGCCGCTAGCGCTTGCGCCTGTTGAGAAGTGAGAGCGGCAGCAGCTTGCTGAGCGGCGGTCCCCTGACCGGTAACTACCTGTTGCGCAGGATTCCCGAGTTCGTTAGCGGCATTTATCTGACTCTGTGTTGGCGGTGTCTGCGCATGCGCGGCGGGTGCTGCACCCGCCGCGCTCAGGACGATTGTGAGAGTGATGAATGCCGAGACGAAAAACCGACGCATGATGCTGTTAGGCTCCCCCGCCGCTTGTAGCATACAGGGATGAGCTCGGGTCGCAGACCGTGGTCTTGAGCGTCGCCGCATTCGAGGTGATGAGATTCATCTGAGACACGAGCGTGCCGCCTGAGACCGTGAGCGAACCGGCCGGGCTGGCGACAGCGCCGGCACCGGCAGTCGCATCTATTTGTGCATTCGAAAGATCAGTGAGCGTCGGGAACATCGCCACGAGGGTCGCGACGTCCGATGCGAGCGTCGCTCCGGCGGTGCCGGCAGTCGAACTGCCGCCGGATGCTTCCGTCTGGACCTGCAGCGCGAGGGCCTGTGTGGTCGAGGCGGCGTCAGGGGCCGCTTGCGCCTGCGCGATCACGGGCGCTATCTCAGTCGCGAGCACAGCCGGCACCGCCGCCGCCTGTGCGCGCGCGGCATCTATGAACGGCGAGTGCATGCTCGCGAGGTCTGCCGGCGTCGGTGCAGACAGAGCCCCGAAGCCGCCACCCGAGCTGTTCCACAACGTGAGTGCCGCGGCGTCCGCCGCCGAGGTGCAGAAGCTCGCGAGAGACACCGCGCTCGTGGATGCCGTATCCGCCGCGGCGCCGATGGTATTCCAGGCGCTCGTATACGTCGTGATGCGATCAAGCATCGTCTGCGCCGTCTGGAAAGCGGATTGCGTCGCGCTCACGCTACTGTCGGAATAAGTCTGCATCTGGCTGGTGACCGACCCACTACTGTCAACAGAGGCACCAAGAAGACCTTGTGCGCCGCTAAATACCTGAGTAATCATCGCATTCACGACTGCATTGAGAGCGCTGTCGATATCATTAGCCGAAATAAGCTGCGCATCAAGCTGGTCGAAACCGGATGCGACAACCGCCTTTTGCGCGTAATCGTGAATGACCGAACCCGGGGTCTGGATCGGAGCCGGCGTGCCGTCCTGATTCTCGCACTGAACCGTCGGGGTAGCGCTCACGACGTTCGATGAAGCTTCATCCGGATTGTTCCCTGCCGGATACGTGGCTGCGCCGGCACCGCACCACGACAGGAATCCCTGCCCGTATGAGAGAAGTGCCGCTTGAGCAGCCTGCGCGTCCGCTATCTGTGAATTGAGCTGCGATTGAGAAGCTTGGTAAAGCGTGTACGGATTGTTCTGT
>JAKAJB010000059.1 GCA_021813965.1 bacterium
CTTTTTTCGTGCGTAGCCGGTTGAAGGCAGGTATCATTGCAGGATGATGTGGAAGAGGAGACGACGCTTCGATCCGGAGATAGCTCCGGATGAGATATTTCTTGATGCGTCCAATGCGCCCGACTTCAATCGGGAGCGTTTTGAAGGGCGGATCGAGAAGCCGCTCCCGCGCTCTTCTTTCTTCCTGCTTGCGGCCGGTCTCGCGCTGCTCTTCAGTATCCTCATAGTTCGTGCGTGGAATATCGAGATAAGCGACGGCGCGAGCTACGCTGCCGAGAGCGCGCATAACAGTCTCGACGTCACGACGATATTCGCGCCGCGCGGCATCATTACCGACATGCACGGCGTCGTGCTCGCCGAGAATGTGCAGAAGCCTGACGGCTCCGTCGAACGATACTATCCGTTGCCGTCGTTGAGCCAGGTCATCGGTTACGTCTCATACCCGAAGAAAGACAACAATGGCGTGTACTACGACACGACCGAGAAAGGTGTCAGCGCGCTCGAAGCGAAGTATAACGGTATGCTCACCGGCGTAAACGGGCAGATGCTCACGGAAACCGATGCAGTCGGGAAGATCCGCTCTGAAGGGACGGTGATCCCCGCCGAAGAAGGGAAGACGCTCGAATTGTCGATCGATGCGGACTTACAGAAGCTTTTCTCGGCAGCGGTCGCGGATACGGCGAGCAGGCAGGGGTTCATCGCCGGTGCCGGCGTCATCATGGATGTCGATACGGGAGCTGTGCGCGCACTCGTCTCCTATCCGAGCTACGATGCGAATGTCATGGCAAGCGGCGGTCCGGCGAGTACGATCAATGCGTACAATGCGGATCCCGGACGTCCCTTCCTCGACCATGCCGTGCAGGGCGTGTACGCGCCGGGCTCCATCGTGAAGCCGTTCGTCGCCTCGGGGGCGCTCACCGACGGCATCATCACGCCCAGTACCGTCATCGACGACCCCGGCTACCTCTCGTTGCCCGATCCGTATCACCCCGGCAAGACATTCATCTACAAGGGGTGGAAGGCGCTCGGTCCGGTCGATGTCGAGAAGGCTATCGCCTGGTCGTCGGACGTCTTCTTCTACACAGTCGGCGGCGGGTTCGGTTCTCAGAAGGGTCTCGGCATCGATAGGCTCGATTACTGGTACCGACAATTCGGTCTCGGCACGACGACCGGTATCGATCTCCCCGGCGAGGCGGCGGGTCTGCTTCCGACACCGGCGTGGAAGGAGGCAGTCTTCAATGAGCCGTGGTACACGGGTGACACGTATTTCACCGCCATCGGGCAGTATTCGATGCAGGTGACGCCGATACAGATGGTATGCGCGACCGCAGCGGTCGCGAACGGCGGGAAGCTCTTCACGCCGACCTTGATCGCCGGACAGGCGCCGTCGTTCACGATGGTGCCGGTCAATCCGGCGGCGCTCGCCGTCGTCCGCGCCGGCATGCGCCAGGGCGTCACGAGCGCCCTTTCACAGGCCATCAACCTCCCGTATGTGAGCGCCGCAGCGAAGACCGGCACCGCGCAGACCGGGGTGCACAACCAGTACGACAACGCGTGGGTCGAGGGATTCTTCCCTTATGACCATCCCAAATACGCTTTCGCGGTCGTGCTTGAGCGCGGTCCGTCCGGCGCGGGCGAGCAGGCGGTGAACGTCATGCGGCAGCTTTTCGATTCGCTTCATGCCGAGAATTCCCCGTACGTCGCGAGTATGGCGACCACTACCGCTATTGCGCTCTAGCGCCGCTCGCGTACAATGCCTTTACTACTATGACTGATACCCAAGACATTGTCGTTTCGCAGGAGAAGTTCGATGAGATGATCAAGGAGCTGGAGCACTTGAAGACGGTGCGCCGCACCGAGATCGCGAAGAATCTCGAGTATGCGCGGTCGCTCGGCGACCTCTCGGAGAATGCCGAGTACCAGGAAGCGCGCGACCTGCAGGCCGCGACCGAAGAACGCATCAAGAAGCTCGAGGATCTGGTGAAGACGACGAAGATCATCACTGACGGGAAAAAGAAGAGCGAAATAAGCTTCGGCTCGAAAGTATCCATCCGGAAAGGCGACAGTCCCGAGCTGCACGAGTACACGATCGTCGGCAGCGAAGAAGCCGATATGCGCGTGAAGAAGCTTTCGCACGTCTCGCCGCTCGGTTCCGCGCTCATGGGCAAGAAGAAAGGAGACGTCTTCTCCTTCGAGACGCCTTCCGGCAAGCAGACCTATACCATCGAGAAGGTCGCGTAGCCGTGAAGAATCGGTATTTCTTCGCGCGGCATGGGAAGAGCCTCGCGAATGAGCAGAGGATCATCCTGAGCTCTCCGAGAGAGGGTACGACCGGATTCGGGCTTACGGAAGAAGGACGCGAACAGGTGCGGGCGTCTGCAGAAGCGGCGAAGGCGCAGGGCATCCTCGACGAGAAGACGTTCATCGTCTCATCCGACTTCACGCGCGCGCGGGAGACGGCGGACATCATCGCCGCCGTGCTCGGCGTGCCGTCTGTCACGCTTTCGGAAAAATTGCGCGAACGGCGTTTCGGCGATTGGGAGAAGCGGGACGACCGCCATTACCAGGACGTCTGGGACCGAGACCGGCACGACCCGTCGCATACGGAAGAGGGGGTCGAGAGTGTCGATGCGGTTCGAGCGCGCACGACGGAGCTCATTCGCGAGCTCGAGTCGGAGCATGCGGAGGAAGCTATCGTCCTCGTCTCGCACGGTGACGCGCTTCAGATCCTGCAGACCGCGTTCGAGAGCGTCCCTGGATCGGCGCACCGTTCGCTCAGGCATCTCGACACTGCCGAAATCCGCAAAGCGGAGGGCAGGATAGATTGATCCGGAACGCAGAGGCCGTCCGACGCGAGTCGGGCGGTTTTCTGTTATAGTAGCTCCCAATGGCTCTCGAAGATATCCGCAATGAACGGCTCGCGAAGATCGATCGCTTGGAAGAGGCGGGTATGGCGGCATATC
>JAKAJB010000010.1 GCA_021813965.1 bacterium
ATGATGAACAACACTATGGATAATCACTCAGACATCGAACGCGTCGTGATGCGCCGCGTGCATCTCATCCGCATACTGCAGCTCGTCATCTCGACGGCAGTCTTCGCGACGCTCGCATTCATCGCGTCGCTCTGGGGCATCGGCAGGGAAGTGTGGGTCGCCCGCGTCTTTGAGAACGGCCCGCAGGACTTCTCGGGGCATCTCGCCTATCTCCTCTATGCGTTCATGCACACCCGGCTCATCGTCCAGGCGCTCATCGTGCTTACGCTCATCTCGCTCGGGTTCCTCGTCCGGGAGATCGTGCGCCTTGTCGCCGTCCTGGCAGCCCCTGCTCGCGTCTAGCCTTCCGCGAGCTTCTCTTTGATCCGTTTCAGGAGGTCCTTCGCGACGTCCTTATTGTCGTGGAGGAAGGTGCGGGAAGCGTCGTAGCCGCGGCCGAGCGCCACCTCGCCGAACTTGTAGGAGGCACCGGACTTCTGCACGAGGTCGTACTTCTCTCCGAGAGCGAGCAGTTCTCCCTCGCGGCTGATGCCCTCGTTGTAAAGGAGATCGAACTCGGTCGTGCGGAAGGGGGCCGCGACCTTGTTCTTCACCACCTTCACGCGCACGCGGCCGCCCACGACTTCTTCGCCTTTCTTGATGGCGGCGATGCGGCGGATGTCGAGGCGTACCGAGGTGTAGAACTTGAGCGCCTTGCCGCCCGGCGTGGTCTCCGGGTTGCCGAACATGACGCCGATCTGCATGCGGATCTGGTTGATGAAGATGACGACCGTCTTGCTCCGCGAGACGATGGCGGTGAGCTTGCGGAGCGCTTGGCTCATGAGGCGCGCCTGCTTGCCGACGTGCTGCTGGCCCATCTCGCCCTCGATCTCGTCTTTCGGGGTGAGGGCCGCGACCGAGTCCACGACGATGACGTCCACGTTCCCGCTCCGCACCAGGCTCTCGACGATATCGAGCGCTTGCTCGCCGGTGTCCGGCTGGCTTATGAGGAGCTCAGAGAGCTTCACGCCGATGCGGCGCGCATATTCCGGGTCGAGCGCGTGCTCGGCGTCGACGAAGGCTGCGATGCCGCCCTGCTTCTGCGCTTCCGCGATGACGTGGAGCGCGAGCGTCGTCTTGCCGGAGGATTCCGGCCCGAAGACCTCGATGATGCGCCCGCAGGGGAGGCCGCCAACGCCGAGCGCAGCGTCGAGCCCGATGGAGCCGGTCGGGATGACCGGGATCTTCTTCGGGGCGCCGGTGCCGAAGACCGCGATCGCTTCATCGCCGAATTTCGTGCGGATGTCTTTCAGCGCCTGGTCGATCGATTTCTGTTTCTCGCTCTTGTCGGTCGTCGATGCGGTGACGGTCTTCAGCACTTTCTCTTTTGCGGGTTTTTTGAATGCCATGGTAATGAAGATTAATCTGGTACGAAAACGCTCCGGGTGACGATCACATGCCTCCCGAACCGGTCGGTCGCGTCGAAAGTGAGCAGCGACGCCCCGTGCGGGAAGGTGAGGGTAGGGGAGAAGTCGCCGTTCTCGTCGTGAAGGACGCTCGCGCCGTCGAGCGTGAGCATCGCGATGCGCGCCGCCGAACCGCGCACCGTGACGATGCCGCCCGGGAATGACTCGCCGTTCTGCGGCGTAGCGATTGCGAGAGACGGCCCGGCGATAAGCGGCCATGCCTCGATGAGGCCATACCCCGCGAGGACGGAGAGGACGAGAGCGATGAGCAGGCGGGTCATGGTATCAGAATTCGTCACCCGACTCCTCGTCATCGGCCGGGCTGCTCGGCGACGCGGCCGCGGAGAGTATCTCGCGGGGCTTGCTGCCGTCGGCGGCGCCGATGACGCCCTTCGCTTCGAGCACGTCCATGAGCCGTGCGGCGCGCGAGTAGCCGATCTTCAGCTTGCGCTGGAGGTAGGAGGTGGAGGCGCGGCCCGCTTCTTCCACGGCTGTTTTGGCATCCTCGTAGAGGTCGTCGTCGATGTCGTCGTCTTCGAAGCCGCCGTTGACGAGGCCGATGACGTCATTCGGTTCCATGCTCTGGACGCCGGTCGTGCCGGCGCCGCCGAAGTCGATCGAGGAGAGGTCGCCGGCGTTATGGCTCTTGATATAGCTTACGACCTTCTTCACCTCGCCCTCGCTGATGTAGGCGGTCTGGATGCGTACCGGCTTCTGCATGTCGCTTGAGAGATAGAGCATGTCGCCCGCGCCGAGGAGCGTCTCGGCGCCCGAGCCGTCGAGGATGGTGCGCGAATCGATCTGGCTCGCGACCTGGAGCGCCATACGGGTCGGCACGTTCGCTTTGATGAGGCCGGTGATGACGTTGACCGACGGGCGCTGCGTGGAAAGGATCAGGTGGATGCCGACTGCGCGGCTCATCTGCGCGAGGCGGACGATGGAGGCCTCGAGCTCGCGCGGGTAGCTCTGCATGATGTCGGCGAGCTCATCGATGACGATGACGATGTAGGGGAGCGCCTCCGGGATATCGTCCCCGCCCTTTTTCTTCGCCGGTTCATAGATAGAGGAATGGTACGAATCGATATCGCGTACCTGGTTCGCTTCGAGGATGTTATAGCGGCGTTCCATCTCCTTCGCGGCCCACTTGAGCGAGAAGATGGCCTTCTTCGGGTCGGTGATGACCGGCGTGAGGAGGTGAGGGATGCCGTTGTAGAGTGTGAGCTCGACGCGCTTCGGGTCGATCAGGATGAGGCGCAATTGGTTCGGGCCGTTCCGATAGAGGAGCGAGGCGATGAGCGCGTGGATGGCGACGGATTTGCCGGAGCCGGTGGCGCCCGCGACGAGCCCGTGCGGCATCTTCGCGACGTTCGCGTAGTGCGGCGTGCCGGTGATGTCGCGGCCGACGGCGGCAAGGAGCGGCTTCGTGCTCTCGGTCCATTCCTGGGAGGAGAGGAGGCCGCCGAGGCCGACCATCGCCTTCACCGTGTTCGGCACCTCGATGCCCACGAGCGACTTGCCCGGGATCGGCGCTTCGATGCGTACCGGGTGAGCGGCGAGCGCGAGCTCGAGGTTGTTCGCGAGAGAGACGATCTTGGAGAGGCGCACGCCCTCGGCCGGCTTCACTGCATAGCGGGTGACGGTCGGCCCGACGGAGACTTCATCCATCTCGAGGTGGATGCCGAAGTTCTGGAAGGTGCGTTTGATGATGTTGGCGTTCGCCTTGATGTCGCCCACGCCCGGCTTGCCTTTGTCGGCGCCGAGGATAGAGAGCGGCGGAGGATCGTACTCGCCGTCGAAGTCGGTGATGCCGGCGCCGGCAGCACCCGGAGCGTGGTTGAACATCGTTACGACCGGCTCGCGCTCGGGGAGCGGGGATTCTTCATCCTCAGCTTCTTCCTCTGCAGCATCCTCTTCATACGCTTCATCCGGTTCCGGCACGCCGACGACATCGTCGAATTCCTCTTCATCCGGGAGCCGCGCCGCGCGGGATTCCCGCATGCGCTCCCAGAGGTCGGATACGTTTTCGCTCATGAGCAGCACCAGCGCTTCGATGTCGCTCACGATAGCGACGCCGATAGCGATGACAGCGACCAGGAGGACGAAGGCGCCCCAGAAGCCGAAGAATCCGGAGAGCAGGTTCCCGAACCAGGTCCCGGTTTCGCCGCCGAATCGCGCGCCGGGGAAGAGTCCCGCGAATGCGAGCACCGATGCGGCGATGAGCAGGATGCCCGAGGCGGTCAGAGGTTCTATAGTCGGCCGTCCGAAGCCGGCATAGAGCCCGACGGCGATCAGCGCGAGCGGAAGGAAGAACGCGCCGATACCCACGATGGCGTAGCTCGCGGCGAAGGCGGCTGCGCCGACCGGTCCGGCTGCGCCGAACATCCCGAGCAGGAACAAGATGCCTGCCGCAATGAGCACGATGGTCGACGCGTATCGTATGATCACGTCGTATTCCCGCACCTCTTTTTTACGCGTGCGGGCCTTCCGCACCGTGCTGCTCTTACGGCTCATAGATAGGCATATTGTAGCACCACTCGTCTCGCCTCAAAGAGAATATAGCCGCCTCAGTGCGGCTTGCGATGCCTGCAGGAAGGCCGTCGGCGGCTCTAGGACAGGTTGCAGAGCACGGTCACCGGCGTATACTGTCTTATATTGTATGAGACACGGGGAACAAGATAAAGGACACACCACGCAAATACAGAATGCCGCTACGCACGGGAGGCATACCGCTAATAATGATTTCGTCCTAGAGAAAAGCATATTTAATAACATTTTCGAAAAGGACATACGAAGAGTGTTTATATACAAGAAGGCCGAACGGCTTGCCAAAGCGCTCCATCTCATAGCGCCGGCCTTCGCGGAATCGGTCTCGCTCCGCAACCGGATCGACGCCATAGCCATCGGTCTTGTCGATGCGGCGGTGCTGCCCCCGGGCGCGGCGCGAACCGCGCTTTCGCGCGAGCTCCTCGCGCTCTCGAGCGTGCTTTCTATCGCGCGGACCGGCGGCCTCCTTTCCGCTATGAATGCGGAGCTGATCGCTCGGGAAGCCCATATCTTGCTTCAGGAAGTCGCGGTATACGAAGAGCCGAGACTCTTCCTCGATGAGGCGCCGACGCTTTCGGGAATCGCCAAGAACGCGCTCAAGCGTGACGCGGAAATCTCGAACGCGCCGGCTGCGCCGAAGCCTGTCGTGTCGCACCGGTCTGCCCCTGTCCCCGCACCGACGCGGAAAGGGAAGATAAAGGACAAGCGCGCGCCGGTGCCGGTTCAGATAAAGGACAGGCAGGATGCGGTCATGTCCGTCATACGGAATAAGGGAAGCGTCAGCATCAAAGATATCTCGACCATGATCAGGAATGTCTCCGAAAAGACCATACAGCGCGAGCTGGCGGCTCTCGTCGAGTCAGGCATTATCGTGAAGAGAGGCGAGCGCCGCTGGAGCACCTATTCCCTCGCGTAAATCAGATTCGCGTCATTTCCCGGGGAGCGAGAAGGCCTGCTTCCGAGTGATTAGTGAGGTTCCGGCTCCTTGGATGAGGCGCAGGGTCTTGTCTTGAACCCGACACATATATATGAAGCCAGTCTTTGACTTACGAGGCTGTTTTTGCTAGTATCCGTCTGTGGTAGCGAATCGGGCATAGGGGCGAGAAAAAGACCGGAAACGGTCTCTTTTGCATCCTTTTGTTCCGGTCCGTTATCCACACATCAGTACTTAGGTACGGTCGAAAAAGCTCTATACTAGGGCTAGTCCTTGCGGGGACGCTTCCGTTCCCGAAGGGCGTACTTTGATAACTGAATAACCAGCCCCACTTTTACGGTGGGAAACACGAACTGCTTAAGTGCATTGTTCGCGCTTTCGTACGGTGAAAGTGGGGCTGGTCTCAACCCTTGCCAACTAACCCATGGCGCGCTGGTCGATACCGCGCGGTGTGGGGTAGTGTAAAAGTGAGTATGTGTGGCGTTCTCTCTCAACTTGATTAATCAGGTGCTTCTAAAATTAATTAACAATTGTTATGCAAATGGTAACTACAAAAGCGATGGCGAAAGTCGCGGCAGTAGCGACCGGACTCGCGATGGCGACGTCGATGCTCTCGCTTGCGCCTTTGGCGCACGCAGCAGCGTTGACCGACGCGCAAGTCTCGTCGATTCTCTCGCTTCTCACTTCGTTCGGTGCTGATTCCAGCACGATCGCAAACGTGAAGGCTTCCCTCACAGGCGGCACCCCGGTCTCGACCGGTACGACCTCGACGGCCTCTTCGTGCTCGTTCACGAAGGACTTGACGGTCGGTTCGACGGGCGCTGATGTCACATGCCTCCAGAATGCTCTCAAGGCAGGCGGCTACATGACGGCTAACGCGACGGGCTACTTCGGTGCCCTCACGAAGGCAGGCGTCATCGCGTGGCAGAAGGCGGCAGGCGTCACTCCGACGGCCGGCTACTTCGGCGCCAAGTCGCGCGCGGCGTTCAACCTTGGCGGTTCGACGACCACGACGACCGGCACCACCACGACGACCGGCACTACGACGGCAACGGCAGGTACGGGCACTGGCCTCAAGGTCTCGCTCTCGCCGACGTCGCCGTCCGGCACGGTCCTCGTTCAGGGTCAGGCTATCGGTGATCTCGCAGACTTCGTCTTCGCGAACCCGACGGCTACCCCGATCAACGTCACGGGTCTTACGTTCAACCGCACTGGCGTTTCGAACGACTCGACCCTGACGAACGTGTACCTCTACAACAACGGTACGCGCATCACGGACTCGGCAGGCGTCTCGGCCTCGGCCTTCTCGTACAGCGATGCAAACGGAATCTTCACGGTTCCTGCAGGCGGTACGTACACGGTCTCGGTCCGCTCCGATATTGCCGGCTCGACTTCGGGCCAGCAGCTCGGCGTGAGCCTCGTCTCGGTGACGAGCTCGGGCACGCTCGACTCTTCGGTCAGCTTCCCGATCAACTCCGGCTACCAGACGATCTCGGCAGCATCGCTCGCGACGGTTGATTACGGTACGGTGACCCCGGCCTCAAACACCACGCTTTCGATCAGCCCGCAGAACGACTACCCGCTTTGGCAGGATACGATTTCCGTGTCCACCAACCCGGTGAAGCTCGCTTCGATGAAGTTCACGAACCTCGGTTCGATCGACTCGTCGTACGTCACCAACCTCCGCCTCTATGTAGACGGTACGATGGTGGGTTCTGCAGTCCCGACGATGGCGGCTGACCGCACGGTCACCTTCGACCTTACGGCAGCTCCGTACCTGCTCTCGACGCAGAGCCATGTCATCAAGCTCCTTGCCAACGTGACGGGCGGCGCATCACGCTCCATCCACATGTCGGTCCAGCGCAGCTCTGATGCCATGTTCGTCGACAACCAGCTCGGCCAGCCGGTCACCCCGACCACCAGCAGCAACCCGTTCTCGGCCGTCACTGCTGGTACGATCAACATGAACGCGGTCTCGAACTCCACGGGAGTCTCGGTCTCGATTGATCCGTCTTCTCCGAACCAGAATGTCTCGGTTGGCGCTTCCAACGTGAAGTGGGCTTCCTTCGACATGCTTGCGTCGGGTGAAGATACCAAGGTCAACGATCTCTATGTCTACGCCGACACTTCGATCCACAATGGTGGCCTCAAGAACGGCAAGGTCATGGTGAAC
Source organism: bacterium (assembly GCA_021813965.1). Lineage (GTDB taxonomy): Bacteria > Patescibacteriota > Minisyncoccia > Phycocordibacterales > Phycocordibacteraceae > C7867-001. The sequence continues at coordinate 7,097 of JAKAJB010000010.1, forward strand.
GGTGTCCAGGTCGGTTCTACGAAGGATATCGTCGAGGGTGTCGCTGGCGGTAGTGATTCTACCTACACGGACTTCTCGCTCGGTTCCTCGCTCGTCCTTCCGGCAGGCCAGACGACCGTAGTCGATATCTTCGCGGATGCGAAGACCTCGACTTCGACGAACCTCTCCAACGGTGAGACGGTTCAGGTCGGCCTCTACGGTTCATCGTCTATCGCGAACGCGCAGGGCCAGTCCTCGCTGAACTCGGCAAACATCCCGGCAACGCCTACGGATGCGAACCAGGTCGCAGTCTCGAGCTCGTCCCTCACGGCGACGATGTACTCCGGCTACGGCAATCAGACGGTCATCGCGGGTGCGCAGGGCGCAAAGCTCGGCGAATTCACGCTGTCGTCCGGTTCGACGGAGGGTGTGACGGTTAACACCATCAGCATCACTCTGGCGGGTACGAACTCGGCATCGATCACGAACCTCACCCTCAAGGATGCGGCGACGGGCGCGACGCTCGGCTCGGTCATCACGACCCCGTCGGCGACCAACTCGTTCGCAGTCACGCTTGATGTCCCGGCTTCCCAGACCAAGACGATTGAGATCTTCGGTAACATCCTCTCGGGTGCTAACGTAGGCAATATCGTCGCCTCGGTCGACACGGGTACCACGGGTACGGGTGATTCGACGGGTATCGCGGCTTCGGTCAGCCCGGCGGTCACGCTCCAGACCATCACGGTCGGTACGGGTGTCCTCACGGTCACTCGCGGCGCGAATGACCCGACGAGCAACAACGTTCTCGCAGGTGCCTCGTCAGTCGCGGTCGGCGAATTCAACTTCGCTGCCCAGAACTCGTCGTACACCGTGCAGAACATCGCGGTTCTCGTTCCGAGCAACGCGGCAACGGCGGTTACGAACGTGACGGTCTCCTACAAGGACGTCAACGGCGCAACGCAGACCGTGACGCAGGCGCTCACGCTTCCGAGCGCGACCCAGGGCTACGCAACGGCGACCTTCACCGGTCTCTCGATGTACGTCCCGGCGAACGATTCGGCTAACCTCGATGTGTCAGTCGGTACGCCGACTATCGCAAACGCAGGCGCGAACATCTCGGGCGCAGCGATCAACGTGACGCTTGATGACGGAAACGGTACCAACCTCTTCCGCGCAATCGACAACGCCGGTTCGCCGCTCGCGAAGTTCAACGGCAACAACGTGAATGTCGCTTCGAACGGTACGTTCTACGTACGCAAGTCGATTCCGACCTTCGCGATGGTGAACACGGGCAACACGGTTCCGTCAACGGGATCGGTGCTCTACAAGTTCACCGTCTCTGCTGACGCAGCGGGCGCTATCGAGTGGACGAAGTTGACCTTCAACATCGCTACGTCTTCTTCGGGCGGTTCGACGACCGTCACCGGCCTCTATCTCACGGATGACAGTACGGGTGTGAGCTTGCTCAACACCAATGTGAATCCGCAGGGTGTCACCGGCAGCCAGACGGCTACGATCGATCTCTCGAAGAACACCACCCTCGCGAATTACGCGCAGGTCGGTGCAGGTGCAACCAAGACCTATGACCTCTACGGCACGGTCGCCGGTTACACCACCGGTTCGACGGTCACTATCAGCCTCGCGGCTGACAGCACGGCCACGACGACCGCGAAGTCTTCGAACTTCGTCACGGAGAACACGGTCTGGTCTGATCGCTCGGCTTCGGCTCACGCGACCAGCACCGCTGACTGGACGAACGGCTACCTCCTCAAGAACTTCACCTCCGCAGCGGTCAGCTACTCCAAGTAGTCTCGCTTGAGTAAGGTCCGACCTTACTCAGAAGGTTAAAGTTCCGAAAGGAATAACCTAAGTTCACCGGCCTTCGGGCCTCCAGCTAGGGAATCGGCCTAGCAGCAAAAACCACCCTTCGGGGTGGTTTTTGCTTTCAACAAAGAACCCCCTTCAGGGGGTTCTTTGTTTTCCGGCTAAGCACTCTCCCTCCTCTCCCTCTTCATCATCCAGTTGAGTAAGGTCCGACCTTACTCAACTGGTGCACGAGCTAGATATTGATTACTTAGCATGAGTAAGGTCGGACCTTACTCATAATGCGTGGTATCGTGTAGGCAATGCGAGTCGAACCGCACGGTGTTGGTTCAATCATCCACCTAACGAACAGAGGGGTGCGCGGTATGGATATAGTGCGCGATTTACCTGACAAGAACAATTTCATCCGGACGCTATATTACCTGAATGACACGCACACCGATCGAAACTGGCGTCGCGAGATAGCGAATCTTGGTATGTTTGAACGCCCGGCATCATGGCCAGAGAGGGAGCCGCTCGCGCATGTGCTCGCATGGACGCTTCTCTCGAATCATTTCCATATCTTAGTACAAGAACTTCGGGAAGGCGGGACCGCGAAACTCATGCAGCGTATCGCTGGAAGCTTGTCGATGAGTTTCAATCTGAAATATAAAGAGAAGGGAAGTCTTTTCCAAAGCGGATATCGCGGAAGAACTATAGATACAGACACTCACCTTTCTTATCTCGCGTTCTATATCCTGGTCAAGAATGTGCTCGATATGTATCCGGGCGGGTTGCATGCTGCGCAGGGCAACTTCGATGACGCATGGGAGTGGGCGAAACGATATCCGTATTCGAGTTTCCGCGATATCATTTCCGGCGCGCCTTCGTTGATTGTCGACGATGGAGAAGAGCTCATCACGAGCGCCATCGGCGCAGGCGACGCGTACAAACAGGAGGCGAGGGAACTGCTCGATTTCCACATGGCATCGCACGGCGAAGACTTCAAAGAGTTGATGCTCGAACCCTGGTGACGTCTTTGTTAAAGTCCGACTTCAACAAGTCCGTTGAAGTCGGACTTTAACAGAAGGGCTGTGGACAACAGGATCGGCTCGTAACCGGCGGGCTACTATAGGGGCAATGCGCGCTCGCACGCTGCTGCTGGTCCCCGCTTTTCTCTTTGCGTCGGTCGCTCTTGATGCGCCGAGCGCGCGAGCCGCTACCGAAGTATCCGGGACGATAGCCTCAAGCACTGCGTGGACCGCCGCCGACGCGCCGTATCTCATCACGGGCGATCTCACTGTCGGCCCGGACGCGACACTCACCATTGACGCAGGCGTGGCGGTGAAGATCGCCAGCACGAAGAGCATCACCATCTCGGGAGCGCTTGACGTGTCGGGTACCACGGACGCCCCCGTCACCTTCACGAGCAATGCGGATGATACGGTTGGTGGCGATACGAACGGGGATGGCGACATGACGGTCGCCTCGGACACCCCTTGGGGGCAAGTGCGCATCGCTGCAGGCGCGACGGCGCGCTTCATGCATGCCGATCTGCGCTACGGCGGGATGCCGCCGGTCCGCGCGCCGGGCGGCGGCGGAGCAACGTTCATCCCGCCCCTTGATGGGGTCATTGAAAACAGCGGCACGCTCGCATTCGACGATTCGACCATCGAGCAAGGAGTATTCAGCGGAGGCATCTATTCGGACGGGACGCTCGATTTTTCGCATTCGGCGGTTCACGACACTTATACGGGCGTGGCGCTCGACATATACGGAACCGCAACCATCGCTCAGAGCGCCTTCGGAGCCGGAGAAGATATCAACGCCGATGCCGACATGGTTTCCGGCGTTTCCGCGGACCTGACATTTTCTGATACGGCGGTTGCCGATCCGGTCACGCTCTCGGACAGCGTCGTGCATGACGGCGGCGGGAATACCGCCCCGCTCGTGCTCGACTGGTTCAGTCTCGCCGCCGGCTCGACGTTTCCCGCCTTCCCGTTCGTGAATACCGGGTCCGATGTGACGGTCGATCCCGGGGAAACGCTCACGGTCGCAAGCGGTGCCATGGTGAAATTTTCCGGCAACATCGATGTCTTCGGCACGCTTGTGGCCGGCTCTGCCGATACCGATGCGACGACCACGTTTACGTCGGTGACTGATGGCAGCGGGGGAGTCCCCATGCCGGGCGATTGGCAAGGCATCCTCGCGGAAGAGGGGAGCTCGGTCAGGATGCATCACGTGGTCATGGCGTATGCCGGGAGTCCGGAGCAGTGCGGATACAGCGTATGTTACGGACAGCTGACCAATATGGGCGGCGACGTGACCATCAGCGACAGCGTGTTCGCGACATCGACGTACAGCCAGATCATGCAGGAGGATGGCACGACGACCGTCGAACGTTCTGAGGTTCTAGGAGGGTCGCTTTTCGCGCAGGTGAATGGCGGGAGTCTTTCGGTACACGGAAGCAGCATCACCGGCACGGCTGACGGTATCCGGAATGATACGTCCGCTGATGTCGATGCGACCGGTAACTGGTGGGGCGCTGCGTCCGGCCCCCGGAATGCCGATGCGAATCCCGACGGTACGGGAGCATCGGTCTCGGCGCATGTCCTCTTCGATCCGTGGCTCACTGCGGACCCGTTCGCGGCGCCGGAGGCGCCGCGCATCTCGAACGTCATGTTCCTCCCGGGTATCGAAGGAAGCCGCCTCTACGAGGGCACCGGTTGCGGAAAGCCGTCGGAAGAGATGCTCTGGGAGCCGGTCGAGGGAGCGGGGCAGGACGCGCTTCTGGGCGTTGTGCTTGGCGCGGGAGACGCGAAGGTCGCCCAACTGGCGCTCGACGCGAGCGGTGAGAGCGTCTGTCCGGATATATACACGAAAGCGGACGACATCATCGGCGCCGCCGGCGGCAGCAATGTCTACGCATCGATCATGAGCGAGATGGATGGTTTGAAACAAGACGGCACCATACGCGATTGGGAACCGGTCGCCTACGATTGGCGTCTTTCGCTCGATGATCTGCTTGCCAAAGGCAGCGAGCATGACGGCAAGATTTATTACGACGAGGCGACGAGCACTCCCTACATCGAACAGACGCTTCGTTCGCTTGCGGCGAGCTCGGCGACAGGGAAGGTGACTATCATCGCGCACAGCAACGGCGGTCTCCTCGCCAAAGCGCTCCTCCGCAAGCTCGGAGATGCCGAAGCGGCGCGATTGGTCGACAAGGTGATCCTCGTCGCTGCGCCGCAGAGCGGCGCTCCCTCTGATGTCGGTTCGCTCCTGGTCGGCTACGGAGCCGGCCTCTATTCGAATATCGGGAAATTAGAGAACGTGATCACGGTCGTCTCGAACAAAGCCGCACGCGTATTCACTCAGGACTCGCCGATGGCGTACCACCTGCTTCCATCTGAGGAGTACCTTGAGAGCACGATGGGCGATCCGGCGCGCCGGGTCGTGAATTTCTCCGGCGATGCCTACGCGAAGGAAGAGGCGGCGTACGGGAGCACCATCGCGAACATTTCGGCGCTCGACGATTTCCTGCTCGCCAAAGACGGCGGGCGTTCTCAAGCGGATGACGCGGACCTGCTCTCGGCGAAAATCCTGAACCCGTCGCTCATCGATTACGCGAATAGCGAGCACTCGTCACTCGACGCGTGGGCGCCGCCCCCGGGGATTACGGTCGATCAGATCGCCGGGTGGGGAGTCGATACGGTCGCGGGGATTGATTTCTACACCGTGCCCGGACAGGCTCTTTCTGCCGTCGCCGCTTCGCCGGTGCGCATGTACCGCCCGCTTTTCGTGGAAGATGGCGACGGCACGGTCACGACGCCGAGCGCACTCATGATGGCAAGCAGCACGCAAGTGAAGAGATATTGGGTTGATTTGGGAAAGATAAATGATATTCCTGGGACAAATATAAAATATCAACACGGGAATATATTTGAGATGCCTTCCGTTCGGTCGCTTGTAAAAAATCTTGTGGAGAACAGTACAAGCACGCCCCCGTCGTATGTACTTTCCGTAGAACCGACACCAAAGGATACGACAAAGACACTCACCTTCTTCCTCCATTCGCCGCTCACGCTCCAGATCACCGACTCGTCGGGTGCGGTCACCGGCATCGCGAGTGATGGCACCGTGAGCGAGAACATCCCGGGATCGACCTATGGCGAATTCGGCGAGGTGAAGTATGTGTCGGTGCCGGAGGGCGGCAGCTACGATCTCCTGATGCGGGGGCAGGGAAGCGGGACCTTCTCGCTTGACCTTCAGGAGAGCGCCGGCGGAGCGGTCACCACGACGAGCTCCTTTGCGGACGTACCGGTTACCGAGAGTACGCTTGCGAGCCTGAGTGTCTCGAACGGCGTCGACACGGCCTCGCCGCTCGCCGTC
>JAKAJB010000011.1 GCA_021813965.1 bacterium
GCGACTGATTCGCCGTTGCTTTCAGCGACTTCGACGCCGCCGGCAGAAATGATATCGATGTTCCAGCCGGTAAGCTTCGCAGCGAGGCGGACGTTCTGTCCGCCGCGACCGATGGCGAGCGACTGCTCGTCTTCGGCGACGGTGACCGTCGCGCGATGCTCTGCCTCATCGAGAACGACCTCGATCGGCGTGGCAGGGGAGAGAGCTTCCTTCACGAACTCCTTCGCGTCGTCATTCCATTCGATGATGTCGATACGCTCGCCGCCGAGCTCGCTCATGACGGTGCTGACACGGACGCCGCGCTGGCCAACGAGCGAACCGACCGGATCCACATGCGGATCGATCGAGGAGAGTGCGATCTTGGTGCGGCTGCCCGGCTCGCGCGCGAGCGCCTTGATCTCGATGGCGCCCGAGGCGAGCTCAGGCGCTTCGAGCTCGAAGAGCTTCACGACGAACTTCGGATGCGCGCGGGAGAGGCGCAGGTAGACGCCGCGGAACCCTTCATCCACCGCGTAGAGGTAGGCGCGGATGCGCTCGCCCATACGATAACGCTCGCCTGGGATCTGCTCCTCATAGGGGATGATGCCGGTCGTGCGGCCGAGGTCGACGAAGATCGCGCCACGTTCGATGCGCTGCACGATGCCGCCCACGATTTCGCCCTTCTTCTCGCCGAACTCTTCCATCATGGATAGTTTCTCAGCTTCGCGCACCTTCTGAATGACCACCTGCTTGGCGGTCTGAGCGGCGATACGGCCGAAATCATCCTGCGGCTCGAGCGGGAAGATGATCTCCTCGCCGAGCTCGGCACCGCGTTTCATGAGCTTCGCATTCGCGAGAAGGATATGTTTCTCGGCGTCGAAGCGGGGAAGTTCTCCTTCTTCGAGCTGCTCCTCCTCGACATGGAACGCATGCGGGTGCGTATGCTCCTCGACGATTTCTTCATCCTCGTCCGGGAAACGGACGGTCGACTCGTCGACGACGGTCTTCACCTGTTCAAAAGCGATGGTGCCGGAGTTGAGATCGAGCTTTGCGCGCACGACCTGGCCGCGCTTCCCGTACTCGCGCTTGTACGCGGTCGCCATCGCGTTCTCGATGGCATCGACCATCGTCTCTCGGCTGATACCGCGATCCTCGAACTCTCCGAGCACGGCACCCATGGTTTTCAAATCAATCATATGGAATGTGTATGTCTCTGCTAATAGCCTTTACTACTCCCCAGTCTAACAAAAATGTCCGCGAAACGGACATCCAAGGTGCTGACAGTATACCAGAAGCTCGCGTGGAGTCAATTGACGTGTGAAAAGCGCCCCGCAGCGCGTAGGGGACACGCTATACTGATGAACATATGCATGTCTCAGAGGGGGAGCTGAAAGAATTCATCACCGACTCAGGGCTCGTCGCGAAGAAAGATATCGATGACGCCGCCGCGGAAGCGGCGAAGCGCGGGCAGTCGCTCGGCGACATCCTTGTATCGCGCGGGTCTCTGACCGAGGATGCGCTGCGCCGCATCCAGGCATACGTGCTCGGTATCCCGTTCATCAACCTGAAGGAGCACAAGATCGGGGCCGACGTCCTCGCGCTCATCCCGGAACCGATCGCACGGACGCATAACATCATCGCGTACAAGAAGGACGCCGGGTCGCTCGAGGTCGCGATGCTCGATGCCGAGGATCTCGCCTCCATCGAGACGATAGGCAAGAAGACCGGACTCAAGATATTGCCACGGCTCACTGACACCGAGAGCATCAAGTACGCGCTTCTCCAATACCAGAAATCGCTCAAAGACGAGTTCGGCGACATCATCTCGACTGAAGCGGGGAAGATACGCGCGGTCGCCGAGAGCGGGACTGACCTGTCGGGTGACGATCTCAAGAAGATGGCCGAGGATCTTCCGATCGTGCGCATCGTCGATACGCTCCTGCGGCACGCCATCGTGCAGGGAGCATCCGACATCCATATCGAACCGCAGGAAGACCAAGTGCTCGTACGCTACCGCATCGACGGCATCCTCCACGATGCGATGACGCTTCCGAAAGCCGCCGCCGCGGGCATCATCGCGCGCATCAAAGTGCTCTCCAACCTGAAGCTCGACGAGAAGCGCTTGCCGCAGGACGGCCGTTTCAAGATGGAGACCGAGGCTGATCGCGTGTCATTCCGCGTTTCCATCCTGCCGACATTCTTCGGTGAAAAAACCGTGATGCGTCTCTTGCGCGAGACGGGCGAGGGCTTCACGCTCGATGCGCTCGGCTTCCACGGAGAGAACTTGGAACACATCCATCGCGCCCTTCGGCAGACGACAGGCATCATCCTCATCAGCGGTCCGACCGGTTCCGGCAAGACTACCTCGCTCTATACCATTCTCGACATCCTGAACAAGCCGGACGTGAATATCTCGACCGTCGAAGACCCGATCGAGTACCAGATGAAGCGCGTCAACCAGACCCAGGTTAACCCGCAGATCGGCTTCACGTTCGCCAATGGCCTCAGATCGCTCGTGCGCCAAGACCCGGACATCATCATGGTCGGCGAGATCCGCGACAGCGAGACGGCGTCGCTCGCCATCAACGCCGCGCTCACCGGCCATCTCGTCCTCTCGACCATACACACCAATAGCGCCTCGGGCGCGATACCGCGTCTCATCGATATGGGCGTCGAGCCCTTCTTGCTCGCTTCGACCATCCGCGTCATCGTCGGGCAGCGGCTCGTGCGAAAACTGTGCACCACGAAAGAATCCTATATGCTGAATGCCGCGACACGAGCGAAAGTGGTGAGTGAAGCGGAATTCGACGTCGCTTTCAAGACGCTCCAGGAAGAAAAGCTGGTAAAAGCCGGCTCCGCGCTCGACGACATCCCGTTCTACCACCCCGCCGCTTCCGCCGAGTGCGAAGACGGGTACAAAGGGCGCATCGGCATCCATGAGGTACTCGCCATATCACCGGCCATCCGCGACATCATGCTCCATGCGAGCACGACCGATGCGATCGAGACGCAAGCGAAGAAAGAGGGGATGCTTACGATGCTTGAAGATGGCCTTTACAAGGCCGCACGCGGCATCACCAGCCTCGAAGAAGTCCTCCGCGCCGTCTCCGAATGAGCATGAAATTCCGCGTCACGGTACGGAAAGAAGGCCAACCGGATCAGGAGAGGATCATCGACGCGCCGACGCGATTCGCCATCTACGACCAAGTACAGAAAGAGGAGGGCGAAGTGGTCGCGCTCTCAGAAATCGGAACCGGTTTCAAGCTCCCGGCGTGGCTCTTCATATCGTTCGGCACCGGCGTGAAGCATATCGAGATCAGCCGGATGGCGAAAAATCTTTCCGCGATGCTCACCGCTGGCCTCTCGCTCGCGCGGGCGCTCTCGGTCACTGAGCGTCAATCTTCGAACAAAAGCCTCAAGGCTATCGTCGCCAAGCTCTCGGAATCGATACGCGAAGGGTCCTCGTTCCATGACGCGCTCGCGACGCGGCCGGACGTATTCTCCGATCTGTTCATCGCGATGACGAAAGCAGGAGAGGAATCGGGTTCTCTTGCCGACGCGCTTTCCGTCGTCGGCATCCAGATGGAGCGCTCCGATGAGCTGGCGCGCAAGATACGCGGCGCGATGATCTACCCGGCAATCGTCATCACTGCCGTCATCATCGTCGGTATCCTGATGCTCATCTATGTCGTGCCGACGTTGACGAGTACTTTCACTCAGCTCGGCGTGCAGGTGCCGCTCGCGACGCGGATGATCGTCGCGCTCTCGAATTTTCTCGTCGGGAACGTCAGCTTGGTGCTCTCCGGACTCGTCGTGCTCGTCGTCGGCGGTACGCTGTTCGTCCGCTCGAGAATCGGAGAGAGCATCGTCCTTGCCGTATCCCTTCATATCCCGGTCGTGAACGAGCTCATACGGGAAACCTATACCGCCCGCGCCGCACGGACGCTCTCTTCGCTCCTGGCCTCCGGCGTGCCGGTGCTCGACGCGCTCGGCATCACGAAAGAAGTCGTCCATGCACGGCCATTCGCGCGCGTCATCGACGAAGCGGCGGCGCACGTCCGCAAAGGCGAACTATTGTCGGTCTCATTCGCAGCGCATACGAAACTGTATCCGATATTGATGAGCGACATGCTCGCCGTAGGGGAGGAGACCGGCGACGTCACCGGCATGCTGAAACAGGTCGCGGAATTCTACGAGGCGGACGTATCGGAAAAGACGAAAGACCTCTCGACGATCATCGAGCCGGTCTTGATGCTTATCATCGGCGCCGGTGTCGGCGTCTTCGCCGTTTCGATGATCGCTCCGATTTATTCGCTCTCATCCGCCTTCTAAATGTCTCGCTTCTCGCGCGGCTTCAGTCTCATCGACATCATCGTCGGTGTGGCGCTTTTGCTCGTGCTCTTCATGGCACTCTTCGGGATACTGCGCGCATCGCTCACGCTCTCGACGCTCACGAAAGCGCGAGCCGCAGCGGTCGAACTCGCAAATACGCAGATGGAATACATGCGCGGGCTCTCCTATGATGCGCTCGGTACGGTGGGGGGCATCCCGGCAGGCACCATCGCGCAATACGCGACATCGACGGTCGACGGCATACCATACACGACGCATACGTTCGTCGAGTACACCGACGATCCGGCTGACGGCATCGGCACGAATGATGCGAACGGTATCACGACCGACTACAAGATAGGGGAGGTGACCGTTTCGTACTCCATCAGCGGCCTGACCAAGTCCGTCGCTCTCGTTTCGAATTTCGCGCCGCCGGGCATCGAGACGTCGACCGGCGGCGGGACCCTGTCGCTCTCGGTCGTGAACGCATCCGGAGCGGGCCTCGGCGGCGCGAGCGTACACGTCGTCAACACCTCGACGTCGCCCTCGGTCGATTTCACGACGTTCACCAACACGGCGGGCCTCGTGACGATCGACGGCGCAGCCACTTCCTCGGAATACCAGATATATGTGTCGCGGACGGGGTATTCAAGCGCACAGACGTACCCGCGTTCGGCCCAGAACGTGAACCCGACACCCGGCTATCTCACCGTCGTGAAGAACAAGACGACGAGCGCGACATTCGCTATCGACCAGCTTGCCTCGCTTACGCTTTCGAGCGTAAGCGCTGCCGTCACCAGCACGTGGAGCGACGCCTTCGCCAATACGGCGTATCTCGCCAACCAGACGAGCACGCAAGTGAGCAGCGGGGCGCTCACGCTCGCGAACCAAGCGCTCACCGGCTCGGCTCGTTCCGTGACGATCACCCCCGGTTCCCTCGACGGGTGGGGGATACTCTCGGCACATATCGCAACCACGACCGGAACGACCCTCGCTATCCGCGTGGATGATGCGAACGGCACGCCGCTACCCGATTCGGTGCTCGCAGGGAACAGCGCCGGATTCTCATCGTTCCCCGTATCATTGACCGGTATCGCGACATCGAGCTACCCGGGGCTCTCGCTCGAGGCGGATCTCACGAGCGACGCCACGACGACGACGCCGACGCTCTCCGGATGGTCATTGTCGTATACCGAGGGCCCTGCGCCGCTCCCGGACGTAGCCTTCACGCTCACCGGAACGAAGACGATCGGCACCGACGCCAGCAACACGCCCATCTACAAGACCATCGTGAGCGACACCACCGGCACCGGAGCGCAGAAGACCGAATCGCTCGAATGGGACGCGTATGCTCTGACACTCCCGTCCGCGAGACTCATCGAGAGCTGTCCGGCTGCGCCGTATCAGCTCGCGCCGGCGATGGCGACGACGACGACGATCATGGTCGCGCCGGCGGCGGCGAACGACCTCCCCGTGCTGGTCACCGACAGCAGCGGGAACCTCCTCGGCGGCGCGAAAGTCGTGCTCACGACGAACGGCTATGCTGCCACGGTCCCGACATCCGCTTGCGGGCTCTCGTATTTCAATGATCTCGCCGCGACGACCTACTCGGCGACCGTGTCCGCTCCGGGGTACGCGACGACGACCGTCACGGCGATACCGGTTTCCGGGGATACCGCGACGACGACCGTCATACTGCCATGATCACCCGCGGATTCACCTTGATAGAGACTATCGTCGTCATAGCGATGACCGCGCTCATAGCGGTCACCCTCGGCGTCATCATCGTGTATTTCTACAAGACGAATACGTACACGCTCGAACAATCGACGGCAGTCGCGCAAGCTCGTCGCGGGGTCGAAGATGCGATGCGCTACATGCGGGAAGCGTCGTACGGAAGCGACGGATCGTATCCGGTCGCGAGCGCTGCCACCTCGTCGATCACCTTTTATGCGAACATAAACAGCGACCCCGCCATCGAGCAGGTCACCTACACGCTTCAGGGCGGCACACTCTATCGCATCGTCGCCGAACCGACAGGGACCTTGCCGTCCTACGCCGGCGCGACGCTCTCGACGACGACCGTGGCGACTTCGGTCGTGAACGGCCCCTCGACGCCGGTATTCCGCTACTTCGACAACACCGGTGCCGAGCTTCTCGCGCCCGTCGACGCGTCCAAGATAGCATCGGTTGAGACCACGGTCGTCGTCGATGCTGACGTGAATCGCGCGCCCGTATCATTCACGCTTTCCGGCGGCGCGACGCTCCGCAACCTTAAGACTCAACTATGAAAAAGGCCCCTCGGAACGGTTCGGTCATGCTGCTCGTCATCGTCTTCGGCGGCATCTTCTTCACGCTCTTGGTAGCCCTCTCCGGTTTCGTGCTCGCACAAAATCGACTCCAAGACGTCACCTACCAGCGTTCGGAAGCATTTTCCATCGCCGAGGCCGGCCTCGAACACTACCGTTGGTATCTCTCGCACTTCCCGGGCGACACGCAAGACGGCACCGGTCACGCCGGACCGTACACGACCAGCTATCCCGATCCGCAAGGAGGGATCGCCGGGACGTATACGCTTTCGATCGTCGGCAACAGCGCATGCGGCGTCGTACAATCGATCGATGTCACGAGCACCGGCGTCCCGACGGACGGGCCCGGCACCTCCGCGACCGTCTGGGCGCGCTATGCGCAACCTTCGGTCGCCCGATACAACATGGTCCTCAACGCGAGCACCTGGTTCGGCAGCGGGTCGATTTACGGCCCGGTGCACAGCAACGGGGGGCTCCGGATGGACGGCGCTCCGAACGCGCCGGTCACCTCTTCGGTCGCCACCTGGTCATGCGATTCGACTTTCAACTGCAATCCGACGCAGACCGTACCGGGAGTCTTCGGCAACGGGACAAATCAGAATCTCTGGAGCTATCCGACGCCCCAGGTCGATTTCTCCGCTATCGCCGCGAGCTTCTCGTCGTTGAAGACGGTGGCGCAGGCGTCCGGCCTCTATTTCCCGCGCGTGTCGACGACGAAGAACCCGCACCTCGGCTACCACCTCATTTTCAACGGTAACGGCACAGTGACGGTGAATGAAGTGACCGCCGTAGCGAACAATCTCTCGTCATACCCCGCCGACGGCTCGGCGAGGGGATTCACGCGCGACTATTCGCTCGTCAGCAGCGAGGCAACGCTCGGCACCTACAGCATCCCGGCAAATTGCGGCGTCATATTCGTCGAGGACAACGTATGGCTCGAGGGGTCGATCTCCTCGAAAGTGACCGTGGTCGCCGCCGACGTGGCCGATCAGGGCGTCTATCCGAATATCGTCGTGCCGAACAACATCACCTATACCGCCTTCGACGGCACCGCGGGGCTCACGGCTATCGCATCGCACGACGTACTCATCGGCCCGACCTCGCCCTCAAACCTCACAATGGACGGCATCTTCGTCGCGCAATCGGGCGTGTTCGGGCGCAACTGGTACGCCTGCAATACGAACTACGCGTACCGATCCGATCTCAATCAATTCGGCACCGTCGTTTCCACCTTGCGGCCGGTGACGGCATGGCTGGTGGGCGGTACCTGCCCGGGAGGCGTATCCGGTTATTCAGGCGGCACCTCGGTATTCGACCGGCAGAACTCGACGAATCCGCCGCCGTTCACCCCGTTCACCTCAGCGCAATGGCAATTCGTCGACTGGCGGCAGGAGTAGCCAGCATGCTTCATTCGTCGCGTGGTATCCTTTCTTCATGCTCGTTGTCGCCAATTGGAAAGCGTACGTAGAGAATCTTGAGAAAGCGGAGCGGCTCGTCGCTCTTAGCAAGAGGTTGTCCCGTGCTGCGGACAACCTCATCGTCCTCGCGCCGCCGGCACCCTTCCTCGGCACATTCGCGCTGAAAAATAAGTCGAAGGTGGCATTCTCTGCGCAAGATGTCTCGAAGACTCCGGGCGGCGCGGTGACCGGCGAAGCGACCGCTCAGACCTACCTGTCCGCCGGGGCTTCCTATGCTATCGTCGGGCACTCAGAGCGGCGGGCGGCGGGCGATACCGACGCGGTCGTCGCGGAGAAGCTCGCCCACGCGCTCGCTGCAGACCTGACCCCCATCCTCTGTGTCGGCGAACGAGAGCGTGATCATGACGGCCGCTACCTCGCCTTCGTGCGGGAGGAGATAGCGACAGCGCTTGCCGCGCTTACGCCGAAAGAGCGGATGCGAGTCATCGTAGCCTATGAACCGCTCTGGGCGATCGGCAAGACTGCCGAAAGCGCCATCAGCCCGGATGATCTCGCCGAGATGGTGCTCTACGTCCGGAAGGTTCTCTCGGAACTTCTCCCGGGGAAAAACGCTTCTCGAGCGCTCGTACTTTACGGCGGGTCAGTCGAGCCGGAAAATGTCCGCGACCTCGCCCGCGTCGCGAGCGTCGACGGCTTCCTCATCGGACACGCTTCAGTCGATGAGCCTATGTTCGCTTCGCTCGTGAAGGAGCTCTCCTAGCATGCGGAGTGTCCGCGACATACCCGTCCTCGAGAATATCCCGGTGCTCGTGCGCGTCGCGATGAACGTCCCGCTTGAAGCTGGTAGAGTGGCGAATGATTATCGATTGCGCCGCGCGATCCCGACCATCCGCTTCCTCGCCGCGCGCGGTGCTCGCGTCATACTCATCAGCCATATCGGCGAAGCGGGGACGGAGACGCTCGCGCCGGTGGCACAAGCGCTCGGCAAGCTCATCCCGAACGTCTCCTTCTTCGGCGAGACCATCGGGCCGCGCGCTCGCGATGCGGTACGGACGCTTCTCCCGGGCCACATCCTCGTGCTGGAAAACCTGCGTCGGAATCGCGGCGAGAAGATGAACGACCCGGCGTTCGCGCACGAGCTCGCGGCGCTCGCTGACGTCTTCGTCGAGGATTCTTTCGATACGTGCCACCGGGTGCACGCATCTATCGTCGGCGTACCGAAACTGCTGCCAGCCTATGCCGGGCTGCAACTCGAAGAGGAGGTGCAAGAGCTCAGCGCCGCTCTCACGCCGAAGCGCCCGTCGCTCGCTGTCATCGGCGGCGCGAAATTCGCGACGAAAGAAGCCGTCCTTACGACGCTCCTCGCGACGTATGACCGCGTGTTCGTAGGCGGCGCTCTTGCGGACGATTTCCTCAAGGCGTCCGGGAAAGAGGTAGGGAAGTCGCTCGTATCGGAAACGAGCGGCGACGGTATCCTGAAAATCTTGCACGATCCGAAGCTCGTGCTGCCCGTCGATTCGCTCGTCGTCTCCGCAAGCGCCCCGCTCACACCGCAAGTGCGCGCGCAGGCGCGCGTCGCCGGCGTCGACCAGGTGCGCTCCGACGAAATCATCCTCGACCATGGCCCCGGCACGAACGCGCTCCTCGCCGAGCTCGCCCGCGGCACGAAGTCGATTCTCTGGAACGGTCCGCTTGGCAACTACGAGAACGGATTCACCGATGCGACCGACGCATTCGCCCGCGCCGTCGCGGACTCCGGCGCGCACTCAGTCGTCGGCGGCGGCGACACGATCGCCTCTATCGAAAGTCTCGGTCTCTTGTCGAAGTTCTCCTTCGTCTCCACCGGCGGGGGAGCCATGCTCGACTTCCTTGCAAACGGCACGCTTCCGGGTATCCAGGTACTGGACAATACTCGTCTTTAGGGGGATACTCTCGGCGGACGCAGGCGCGGGCCTGCCCGGAAACTGAAAGGGGTGATGATGAAAAAGAGACATTATGTGCCGGTGTTCCTCGCCGCGTTCCTGGTTGCGTGCGCAGGTGCCTGGCTGGGAAGCCTGTTCCACTTCTGGGCGCTCCGCTCGCTCGGGGTCGACCTCGGGAAACCGCATCCCGCCCTCGCACTTCTGGGGATAGGGCTCCTCGGCATCGTGATGAACGAAGTACGTCATACGTACTTCGAGATGCCGCCGTATGATTACTTGATTCAGGCACGCCGGACAGCCGTAATGATAGTCGACGCGTTTGTCCTGGCCGGCGTCTACGGCACCATCATCGGACCGGTCGGCAATCCGCTTAACAGCGATTCCGGAGTGTCACTCACGAGTATCATGCTCATCGGGGCCTTCATCGCCCTGATGCTTCTCGGGAAAGACCTTGCGGTCGACATCGGAATCAATCTAGCCAAAAGGAGATAGGAGTGATACCAGTTACAGCCGACACCTCGCGTGCCGGCGTTTTATTCTCCTACTTGTTGCGGCGATCTCACAGAGAGGTATAACGTAGCCAGACAGGCCTTTCTATTGACCAACTCGTATCACACAAGGAGGTTCCTCATGCCAGATGCGAAACGCTTGACGCTTGCCAGTCCGGAGGTACAAGCGGCAAAACGGATATTCGAGAAATACCGGAGAAGACGTTCCGTATCCTTCGATCTGTTGTTCCGCCGATTCTCAATCGGTGATAGTTACACGGAAATTGCACGCGACGCTCACTCCTCTCGGCAAGCTATCCACCAGATATGCAACCTTCACTTCGCGAAGCTGATCAGCCCGGAGCAGCGGGAGGAGCGCCGCCGGTCCCGCGTGTTGAGGAAACGTATACGCACAGCACTCTCGACGGGCGCTCTCGGCGCAATCGTGAAGAAAGCGAAGGGCGCCGGATGCACCGTCAACGCTGTCGTGCATGAGCTCCGAGGGGCTCGCGTCGACGTGTCGACGCGAGCGGTATTCGTTAACGGCAATCTTTGCGAGGTGCGTACTGCAACATCCTCGTTCAGATCAAAACATGGTCGACGGGAATACGCGCAACTGCACGTATCGCGAGCGACATTGGCGAGGGTGCAGGCGATCATTTTCTCCGTCGCGATTGACGGATACCCGAAGCGCACATTCATCATCCCGAGAACCGTCTTGAGCGAGCGATACGCAAACGAACCGAGCGTCCGCGCATATATCCCGCTCGAGAAATTACCTTGCTACAACGGCATAACGCAACGGGTCGATTACTGGCTCTACGAGGACGCTTGGTCTCTGCTCAAGCCGCGCGAGTGATTCATCCCCGCCCGCTCCCTTATCGGAGCGGGCGATTCATTTCATGGACCGGTTGTTCGGGGTCAAGAGATGTTCGCGCGGATCTTCTCGGCTATCGCCGCGAATTCATCATGAGAATATTCTCGCTTCGGCCAGAACTCGAACTCGCTCCGGTCATGGCGGGGGATGATATGAAAGTGGATGTGGAAGACGATCTGTCCGGCTGCCGCGCCGTGATTCGAATTGATGTGCACGCCGTGCGCACCGACCGCATCGCGGACCGCCGGCGCTATCTTGCGCACCGTGCGCATGATCGCGGCAAGCGTCGCATCATCGACATCGAAGATATTCTCCGCCCACTTTTTCGGCACCACGAGCGTATGGCCCGGGACATTCGGTTTCGCGTCGAGGAAGGCGATCGTCTCGTCGTCTTCATACACGATGTGCGCCGGCACCTCGCGGCGGATGATTTTCATGAAAATAGTGTCTTCCATGGGGGCAGTATACAATAGCTTGCACATGTTCCCGCTCCACGACCCGCTCGACGAGACGCTCCGCGACGAGCTCTCGCAGCACGACGATCTGACCGCGGCGCTGCTTGCGCGCCGCGGCATCCTGACGAAAGAAGACGCCGAAGCGTTCCTCAACCCGTCCTATGACGAGCACCTTCACGATCCGCTCCTCATGACCGACATGCCGAAAGCGGCGCGGCGATTCGCCGATGCGATAATCTCGGGCGAGAAGATCGCGGTATGGAGCGACTACGATTGTGATGGCATACCGGGCGGCACTCTGCTCCACGACTTCCTCAAAAAAGCCGGCGCCGATTTCGAGAACTACATCCCGCATCGCCACCTCGAGGGCTACGGCGTGAACGAGGGCGGCATCGAGAAGCTCGCGAAGCGCGGTGTGAAACTGATCGTCACCGTCGATTCGGGCATCACTGACGTCGCGCCCGTCGCGCGCGCGAAGGAGCTCGGCATGGACGTCATCGTCACCGACCACCATCTCCCTCTGGAAGAAGGGCTGCCGGACGCCTTCGCGGTGGTGAACCCGCATGCGCGTGCGGATGAGCCGTATCCGTTTCATGAGCTGTGCGGTTCCGGCGTCGCATGGAAGCTTGTGGTCGCGACGCTCGCGGTCGAGCCGAGCCTGCGCGAGAAGATCCCGGAAGGGTGGGAGAAGTGGCTCCTCGATATGGTCGGCCTCGCGACCATCGCCGACATGGTGGCGCTCACCGGCGAGAACCGCGTACTCGCGACCTACGGCCTCCTCGTCATGCGCAAGTCGCCGCGCATCGGTTTGCAGAAACTCTGCCGCGGCATGCGCACCGAGCAGCGCACGATCACCGAAGACGACGTCGGCTTCATGATTGCGCCGCGCGTTAATGCCGCGAGCCGGATGGGCGACGCAGTTGATGCCTTCCATCTCTTCACGACCGACGACGAGGATGTCGCCGACATGCTCGCGAAGAA
>JAKAJB010000012.1 GCA_021813965.1 bacterium
CTTCACTCGTGCCGGTACTTGCCGAAAGCTACACGGTAAGCGCCGACGGGAGGACCTACACGTTCGTCCTGCGCAAGAACGCGAAGTTCTCGGACGGATCACCCGTTACCGCCGACGATGTCGTCTTTACCGTGAAGAAAGCGCAGGACCCCGCGCTCAAGAGTCCGGAGTACGCGGACTGGTCGGGCGTACAGGTCGTCGCAATCGACGCGCGGACTGTCCGCTTCACGCTCACGAAGGCCTACACGCCGTTCCTCAGCCTCACGACGCTCGGCATCCTCCCTTCAAGGCTCTGGCAGAATATCTCGGACACGGAATTCCCGTTCTCGACGCTTGAGACCAGCCCGGTCGGTACCGGACCGTTCAAGGTCGTCGGCATCTCGCGCGGCTCATCCGGGCTCATCCAAAGCGTATCGCTCGTCGAGAATCCGGACTTCGCGCCCGGAAGACCGTACCTGAACGGCATCGACTTCAATTTCTACGCGAACACTGACGACCTCTCCCAAGCGCTCGCCTCGGGCGCCATCGAGAGCACGTACGGTATTCCGAAGAAAGGAGCTCTGACGGCACCCTACGCGCGAGTCTTCGGCGTCTTCTGGAACCCGAGCCAGAACCAGGTCTACGCGCGAGCCGAAGTCCGCAAGGCGCTCTCGCTCGCGATAGACCGACAAGCCATCGTCTCGTCGGTGCTCGGCGGCTATGCGACGCCGATCATGGGTCCGGTGCCGCCGGGCGAAGGCGTGAAGCAGGTGCCCGTACCGGGCGCGAGCACGCAGGCCGCGGCGAACGTGCTCGAGGCGGCCGGATGGGTATACGACGGGACCGCACGAGCATGGAAGAATGCTGCCGCGAAACAGACGCTCAGCAGCATCACGATCCGGACTTCGAACGTGCCCGAACTGAAGAACGTCGCTTCGGCGGTGAAAACGGATTGGGAGAACCTCGGCATCTCGGTCGACATCGAGCTCTATGAGCCGGGCGACCTCTCGCAGAACGTGATCCGCCCGCGCAAGTACGAAGCGCTTCTCTACGGCATGGTCATCGGGCGCGACCAAGACCTCTATGCCTTCTGGGATTCGCAGGAACAAAACGACCCGGGACTCAACATCGCGCTCTATGCCAACAAGACCGTCGACGCGCTCCTTGAGGACGCACGGAGCACGGCCGATTCGAGCGCGCGAGCGAACGACCTGCAGAAGATCGAAGACACGGTCGCAGCGGACTACCCGGCAGCATTCATCTACGCGCCGAATTTCGTCTACGCCGTACCGAGCGACCTCCGAGGCGTCTCGCTTCCCCAGATCATCACGCCGTCTGATCGCTTCGCGACGGTCGCCTCGTGGTATCGCGTGAGCGATGCCGTCTGGCCCTTCTTTGCGCCGAAGGGGCAGTAATCATTTCCGTACGGGTTTCAGTTTTATTTTATCCATCTTTTGCAAGCCCGAATAACCAATCACGCATCATGAATCCAGCACCCGCTCCCGCTCCCGCACCGGCACAACCCGACGCTCGGCGCGCAGCCACACCGACCACCGATCGCCCGGCGAAACGCTTCGAACGCGGACCCCGTCCCGCTCGAACAGGCCGCGGCGGACCAGCCCGCTCCGGAAGGGGCGGCGCGGCCCGCCCCGGCAGCGCCACGAGGCGTATCCAACGCATCCTGCGACGCCCGACGTCGAACCCTTCCCGCACCTCTCACGCGGCGGACTACTACCCTGAACCGGCCGGTCCGACGACCGTGCGCATCATCCCGCTCGGCGGCGTCGAGGAAGTCGGCCGCAACATGGTTGCGGTGGAAGTCGGCGCGACCGGCGACATCATCGTCTTCGACGCAGGCTTCCAGTTCGTCTCCGAAGATGCTTCCCCGGGCGTCGATTACATCCTCCCCAACACGAAGTACCTCGAGAAGAACGCTGCCCGCGTGAAAGGCGTCGTCATCACGCACGGCCACCTCGACCACATCGGCGGCATCCCCTTCATCCTCCCCCGCTTCGGCACGCCGCCTATCTACACGCAGAAACTCACCTCGGTGATGATCGCCAGACGCCAGGAGGAATACCCGGATGTGCCGAAGTCCGAAATGGTCGTCGTCGAAGTCGGCCAGACGGTCACTATCGGCTCGACCCGCGTGAAGTTCTTCCCGGTCACCCACTCGATCCCGGACTCGATGGGCGCTTCCGTGGAAACGCCGCAAGGTAACGTCGTCGTCTCGGGCGACTTGAAGCTCGACCACGACGGCACGACGCCGTCCGAACGCGAGTTCAAGACCTGGGGCGATATCGGGAAAGACAAGAACATCTTCCTCGTCGCCGATTCGACCAACGCCGAGAAGGATGGATTCTCCATCCCGGAGGCGCGCGTCATCCAGACGCTCGAGGACATCATCAAGACCGTCTCCGGACGTCTCATCATCGGCACCTTCGCCTCGCAGTTCGAACGCATGATTCACATCATGGAGACTGCCGAGAAACATAACAAGAAGATCGTCCTCGTCGGACGCTCGATCAAGACCAACCTTGAGATCGCCGAGAAGACCGGCCTCTTGAAGGTCGGCAAGGGGACGTTCATTCCGGAACAAGAGCTCGGCGATTACCCGCCGGACAAGATCGTCATCCTCTCCACCGGCGCGCAGGGAGAGGAGTTCGGCGGACTCATGCGCCTCTCGACCGGACAGAACAAGCACATCACGCTCACGTCGCGTGACACCATCGTGCTCTCGTCCTCGGTCATCCCGGGCAACGAGATCTCCGTGCAGAAGCTCAAAGACAATCTCTACCGCCACGACGTGACCCTGATCCACTACCGCTCTTCGGACGTGCACTCGACCGGCCACGGCAACACCGGCGAGCTCGTCTGGATCAACCAGCAGGTGCACCCGACCTTCTTCATGCCTGGCTACGGCTACCGCTCCATGACGACCTGCCACGCGAAGGCCGTCGAGCAGTCCGGCTTCCCGCGCGAGAACATCATCCTCGCGGATAACGGCACTGTCATCGACATCGAGGACGGCGTGAAGCTCAACGTGCACAAGCAGAAAGTGCCGAGCTCGCCGATGGTCGTCGACGGCTTCACGATCGGCGATATCCAGGAGGTGGTCATCCGCGACCGCCAGTCGCTCGCCAAGGACGGCATGTTCGTCATCATCGCGAGCGTCAACCTCAAGACCGGCAAGCTCCGGAAGTCACCGGATATCATCAGCCGCGGCTTCGTCTACCTGCGCGAATCCCAAGACCTCCTGAACGAGGCGCGGCTTCTCATCAAGAAGACGATCGAGGACTCGACGCACGGCATGAATCCGATCGACCTCGACTACGTGAAGAACAACGTCACCGACGTCATGGCCGGATTCCTCTTCCAACGGACCAACAAAGCCCCGATGGTGATCCCCGTCCTTATCGGGATGTGATACTCATCGAGGGATGACAGACATCGCGGCTCGCCTCTGGCGAGCCGCGATCTTCATATGCTATCCTCAAGCGACATGTACGCGCGCAATATCCTCTCCATCGGGAACTTCTTCCTCGCTGTCTCCTCGACGCTCGTGAGCTACACCCTGCTCTCCTACCTCTCTTCGTTCATCTCGGAAGCGAATATCGGCTTTGCTATCGCCGCCGGCGGCATCATCGCCGTCATCGCTTTCCTCTTCCTCCCCCAGCTCGTCGCCCGCTACGGCGCGCAGCGGCTCTCGCTCTTCCTCGCTTTCGCGGACATGGCGCTGCTCTTCGCGGTCGCCGCCGCACCGCACACCATCGCGAGCGCGATACTCGCAGTGCTCGCCCTTTCACTCCAGCCAGTCATCTTCTACGAGCTCGATCTCCTGCTCGAGGCGACCGTCGATAACGAGGGTATGACGGGCCGAGTGCGCACACTCTTTCTGACCGGCGGCAACCTCGGCGTGCTCGTCGCGCCGCTCCTCATCGGGACGCTCCTCGCGCACATCGAGAATTACACGTACGTCTTCTTCACCGCCGCCACCACCCTCGTGCCGTTCATCGTCCTCTTCGCCGCACGGCGTCTCCCCGAAGGAGAGATCGTGGGCGCCTCCCGCGTACGCGACACGCTCCTGCGCATCGCACGCGACCGCGATCTCGCGGCTGTCACCATCGGGCATTTCATCCTCTACCTCTTCTACATCTGGGCACCGCTCTACGTCCCGATCTACCTCCACAACACGCTCGGCATGCCATGGTCGACGCTCGGTTGGATATTCGCAGCGATGAACGTTCCGTATCTGCTCATCGAATATCCCGCGGGCTGGTTCGCCGATCGCGTGCTCGGTGACAAGGAACTCATGATGGCCGGATTCCTCCTCACCGGTTCAGCGCTTGCTGCCGTCAGTTTCATCACCGCATCGACCGCACCCCTCGTCATCCTCGCCATCCTCGTCGCGACGCGCTCTGGCGCCGCACTCATCGAGAGCATGACCGAGGGGCATTTCTTCCGCCGCGTATCCGAGAAAGATATCGTCTCCGTGAGCATCTTCCGCGGTGTCTGGCCGCTCGCGAATGCTACGGCACCGCTTCTGGGCAGTCTGCTGCTCTTCTTCGGCAACTACCAGCTCTTCTTCGCGTTCACCGGCGGAATCATCCTCGTCGGCGGTGTCATCTCGACCATCTTCATCAGGGACTTCCGCTAGTCCGGAAACGAATACCGGTTCCTCTTCAAGCGCACCAAGCCCTCAGCGATCAAATCCTCGAGCGCCCGGATCATCTGCTCGCGCCGCTCCGGGCCGAGAACGCTCACGAGGCGCGCCCGGAGCGCCGGACCTTCGGCCAGTTCCCGGAGGACCGCACCGCGGGCCTCGCGGAGCGAGCCCGGGAATTTCGATTGCTTCGTGTGCCCAGCGCCCCGCGCATTATGCGAGACGCCCGAACGCTTCAAGTACGCGCCGTAGTCCATGAGCGCGCCGTACCACTCCCGTGCCCTTCCCTTCGGGAGGGTGCGGGTCAGGATTTTCTCGATTTCTGTATCTGAGACTTTCTCTTTCTTAGGAAAGAAGTGCTGAATGACCGCCGTGCGGATATTCGTCTCTATGACGATGCTGTCTTGATTGTATGCAAACGCCGCAACCGCACGCGCGGTGTACGGACCGACGCCGGGCAGATCCTCCAGACCCTGTGCATCGCGCGGCATGCCGCGCGCGGCGACCGACTTCACCGCTTGATGCAGCATCTTGGCGCGACGGTTGTAGCCGAGCCCCTGCCAGAGCTTCAGCACCTCCGAGAGCGGCGCCTGCGCGAGCTTCCGGGCCGTCGGGAATGTCTTGATGAATTTCGTATAGAAAGGGATGACGCGGTCGACCTGCGTCTGCTGCAGCATCACCTCGGACACGAGGATGCGGTACGGGTCCTGCGTCTTGCGCCACGGCAGGTCATGCCGCCCATGCGCGCGGAAATGAGCCCACACTCGACGCCGAAATCCCGCTTCTTCGGTATTCATGAAATTGAGAAAACGATGCGGGATGCAAGGCGCGGGACCCGCAACGACGCAGATCGCGGCGTTTTGTCATATTTCATAGATGACATCCTTGCGCTCCACCACGATCTTCCACCCCCGCCGCTTCGCGTGCGTGAGGAGTTTCTGGTTCGGATTGAAGGCGATGGGCGTCTCGACCATCTCAAGCATCGGGATGTCGCTCTCGGTGTCGCCGACGCCGACCGAGCCCTCGAGCGTGATATCCTCCTTGCGCAGCGCGCGCGTGAGTATCGCCGCCTTGTTCATGATGAGGTCGGCGTCCTCCACCTCGCCCGTGAAATTCTCAGAGGGACCGGTGCTATAGAACATGGCATACACTTTGTCGAACCCGAACTCGTACCCGAACCCGTCCGCGATGAACCGCGGCGAGCGCGTGATCGCGAGCAGGTAGTACCCCTTCTTCTTCAGGTCGCGGATGAGGTCACGCGTGTAGCGGTATACGCGGTGTTTCTTCTCCTCGATGATCTCGCCGGCGATATCCGCGACCGTCCCATACGGGACGCCCTTGAGCTCTTTCTCGAAAGCTTCGACCACTCTCATGATGTACTTTTCGTAATCGCCTTTGCGGTCGAGCCACAGCCGCCACTCTTCGGCATACATGTCCCGCGCCGCCGGCGGGAATACGCCGCGCTCGATGAGGCGCTCGACGAGCTCGATGAGGAGCGAGGAACGGAATATCGTCCCGTCGATATCGAATACGGCGACCGGCTTCTTCATACCAACATGGTACCCTATTTTGCTTTCGGCCAGCGAAGGGCAGCGGGCGGCCACAGCTTCGTGAGCGGATGGTCCGCGCAGTCATGCGGACGCGCCGGGCACACGTAGCGCCCATAAAGGACGAGGCCGTTATTCACGTATTTCCAGTCTTTCTTCGGGATGAGCGCCTCGAGGTCCTTCGATATCTTCGTTAGGTCCGTGTTGTCGGTCAGATCAAAACGCTTCGCGAAGCGCTTCACGTGCGTATCGGTCGCGATACCCTCCCACACGTCATAGAGCTCGCCGAGGATGACGTGCGCGGTCTTGTAGCCCACCCCCGGCAGCTCCGTGAGCTCCTTTTCGGTCTTCGGGACCTCCCCGCCGAACTTCTCCGCGACCATCTTCCCTGCGCCTATGATCGCCTTCGCCTTGTTATTGAAAAACGGGATGGATGAAATCTCCTTGGCGAACGTCGCGGGATCCGCGTCCGCGAAATCTCCCGGCGTCTTGTATGTCTTGAAAAGCGTCTCGGTGAGCTTATTCACCGCCTTGTCGGTGCACTGCGCCGAAAGGATGACTGCGACCACGAACTGGAACGGCGTCGCGTGCTTGAGCTCGCTCTCAGGCGTCGGATACGCTTTCTTCAGATACGCGAGTATCTTCTTGGCCCGAGCGACACGCTCCGCGTGTTTCAGAGGTGTCATCGGGTGAGCACAGCGAGGTCTGCGATGACTTCTGCTGCATGCATCTCAGGCTTCACTTTCGTATACACTTTTGCGATAGTCCCGGACGGATCGATGAGGAAGGACGTGCGGCTCGTCCCCATGTATGTCTTCCCCATGAACTTCTTCTCCCCGAAGACGCCATATCGTCCCACGACTTCCTTATGCTCGTCGGCAAGGAGCGTAAACGGCAATCCATACGCCAGTGCGAATTTCTTATGACTCGCGACGCTGTCGGTCGAGACGCCGAGCACCACCGCGCCGATAGCGGTGAAATCCTTGAACTGATCGCGGATCGTGCACGCTTCTATCGTGCATCCCGGCGTGTCATCCTTCGGATAAAAATACAGCAGTACCCACTTCCCCCGATAAGAAGAGAGCACGTGATCCTTCCCGTCTTGATCGGGGAGCGTGAAATCAGGCGCGGGCGAATCGACGGGAGGTATCTCCATGAGCGTCACTATAGCATTTCGGATGTCCGTTCCTCATGCGGAAACGCGAAGTGGAAGGATATCTGCAACAGTGTCCCCGCGGCGAAAAGCACGGCCAAGGAGACGATCGGGAATCCTACGAACGGCACGAGTGAGGCGAGTGAGAGCACCGCCATGCCGAGTACGCCGTCGTGCCACAGGACCCGTTCGCGGGCGAGGAACCGCCGCACGAGGATGCCGCCGACAAGGATGCCGGCATACACGATCGCAAGGAGCGCCAGAAGCGCATAGAGAATGAGGATGAGGATGGCTATGCCGATACCGACGAACGTCAGCGTAAGGAGAGCGATGACGATCGGCGTCGCGACGATGATGGCGAAGCCGAGCAGAAGCGTGAGCAATATGCCTCGAGGGCGGTCGGTAGCGGCGCGCCGGATGACCGTCTCGGCGAACTTCGGGAAAAGCCCTGCGAGTAGCCCTGCGAGGATGAGCGCTCCGATGATGCGAGCGATGAGCAGGAAACCGATACTCGCGACGGCAAGCGTTCGAGACGTGTTGGTATCAGGGAGGTAGGAACTATTCGTGTAGGTGACACCCCCCTCAACCGTCACCGACGGCGGCAGCGTCGCCTCTACCGGCGATTCATACGAGAGCTTGCCGTGGATCGTCGTCCCCGGTGCGATTGTCACCCGCCCGCCGGCGATGACCTTCACGTTGTCGGCAAAATCACCGGCAAGAGAGACATTATTCCCGTAGATAGTGACCGGACCTGCCGCACCGTTTGTAAGCGTCGTATTCGCCGCGATGATAAACGTACTTCCTCCGACACGACCGGCGTCATGCACGGAGAACCCGAGCGCGAAGAGGTCGCCGGCGACCGGTTGCCCGACGTCGATGCTGCCGGCGGCGGCGCGGAAATCGCCGGCGACCGGAGCCCGGGAACCGACTGAACCGGCAAGGATAAGATCGTCGCCTTCGACAGGAGCCGCCGTTATGACCGAGCCGCCGAACGCCGCAAAATCACCGGCGACCGGAGCCGTAAGGACTACCGACGCTCCAGCGACATACGCGTTTCCGGGAGACGAACTCGCGGCGACGAGCGATTGTCCGGCAGAGAATGTCGCCGGGGCGATTACCGCACGCGCCGCAAACACGCTCGTCGGGAGAAGACACACGGCGAGGAGAGCGAGGAGAGTGCGTCGCATGGCGGGTTGATTATGCTGCGGGCGGCATCGAGAGATGCGGGGGCGGGGTCGGTTCTATCGGTGCGGGCCGGTGCGCACGTTTGTGCATCGACACCGGCTCGATGAGGCTCGCGAAGAGGAGTATGAAGAGCGCTATGACAGCGGATACCGCGCAATAGATGCAGAACGCGCCGATGAAAAACACCTGGAGGATGGTGAAATAGAGCGAGGCGAGGACGCCAAACACGGCAACCCACTGCAGCGCGCGGCGCAAGATCCGATCGAAGAGGACCAGCTCGAGCGCTGCAAGCACGAACAGGATGCCGTAGAAGAAGATGCCGTATTCAGCGAGCGGGACGCCGAAGAGATGGGAGTACGGGCTCGTGGCGACCGTATTGCAGCCGCTCAAATTCTGGATATTGCAGATGAGCGGCGTGCCCGAAAGCTCGTGCTGCGTGAGATACGCTGAGTCTGCGAGGCCGCAGAACGCAAAAACAAGAATGAGCACTACGCCGATACGTTTCATACGCTTAGGATACGCGCCTTACGAGCTCCATGCAAATGCAAAAACACGGAATCCCGCTTCGCGGGATTCCGTGTTTTTCGGCAGCCATGCGCACCGTCGAGATCGGGCGCTCTGCTCGCAAAGAGCGCTCGAAGGCTAGAAGCCGGCCTCATCGAGCGCGCGGAGCTGCTGGTAAGGACGGATGCCCTTACACACTTCACTACGCGCGACGAACGGACTTCTTTCACTGGTCGAGGCGATAGCAGCGACCGGCAGCGGCGACGGCGCTCGCTGGAAGTCGCCGTGGAATTCCCACGAGAGCACGAAACAGGCGTGGAATACGGTGCTCGTCGCGGTCGTCGGGACGCCGACGATCCGCACGAGCCCGCCGCGCGCGACCGCGGCCATATCCGGCATGCGCAGGTCGCTCCCGTCGACGTTCCACAGCGCCCCGTTGAAATCACGGAGTACGAATGAGGCGACGTCAGGCGCGGCCGATACGATATGGCCGCCGAGAAGCCCCTTCCCCGGCGCGAGCCACCAGGAACGCTCTTCCGTGAGGATTGGCCGGTGGAACGGCGCGTAGGCGCCGACCGTCTCTTCGATCAAGCCGCCCCAACCGGTCGCATAGAGCGCCGCGCCGAAGGTGAGCGACGTGAGCACTGCGCCGGCGGCGATGAGGGCGAGCGAGTAGCGATACCCGTGATTCGTGCGGCGGACATTCACGTAACCGAGCGCTATGAAGAGCGCGAGCGCGCCGACCCAGAGGAACGGCGCCGCGTCCAGGAAAAACGCGAGGAAGCTGCCGTGCGTCACGAGCGCGAGGCGCCAATCGACATTCTCGATCTCGAAAAGCATCGCCGAGAACGCGAAGGCGCCGAGCGCGATCGCGACCGCGCCGAGGCCCCAGAAGACGTAGTTCTTGAACACGAACTCCCACCGCGGCCGCGGCGTAAGCTTTTCATCGCTGATGCGCTCGAGCACGCGCTTCGCGAAATGATCGTCATTAAAATGAGAAGTCATGGTGAGGGGGTGCGTTCCGGCAGTAATTCGCGCAGCGCGCGTTTCGCCCGATACAGGAGCGTCGAGACCGTACCGACCGGCACCTCGAGGATATCAGACATTTCGGCGTATGAGCGTTCCTCGAAGAACCGGAGTATGAGCGCATCGCGATAACGCGGTTCAAGCTCGGCGAACGCTCTCCCGAGCGCTTCTTGCGACAATCGGAGTTCCGCGTCGGCCGCGGCGTCCGAAGCATCGTCGCGCAGCTCGGTGATGAGCACCTCTCCTTCTTCCGAAAGGATGACTTGCGGCCGCGAGCGTTTCGCGCGGAAGAAACTCATCGCTTCATTGTGCACGATGCGATACATC
The DNA here is from genome assembly GCA_021813965.1 of bacterium. GTDB lineage: Bacteria > Patescibacteriota > Minisyncoccia > Phycocordibacterales > Phycocordibacteraceae > C7867-001. The sequence goes on from JAKAJB010000012.1 coordinate 10,385, forward strand.
CACGACGAGAACGAGAGCGTCGGATCGAAACTGTTGAGATTCTTATACGCTTTCACGAAGGCGTTCTGCAGTATATCCTCGCGATCTTCACGCACGAGGACGCCGAGCCTCTCGAGATACCGCAACAGTTTCGATTCGTACCGCTCGATGATGGGCGCGAACGCTTCCTTGTCTGACAAGGTCCGGCGGACGATCTCTTCATCGGTCATATCGAGCGGCATACGTTCGCCTATTCTACTCTACGCGGCGCGCACGAAGTATGTTTCGCCGGCTCGGAAATCTGCTAGACTGAAACGGTTCACATGCACCATTTCGCTTTCCTGTATCACTTCATCACCGGAGCGGTCGGCAGCTCGGCACTCCTTTCGCTCGCTATCATCCTCGGCACGTTCTTCCTCGAGGACCCGACGACGATCATCGTCGGCGTCCTCGCGGCTGACGGCATCATCTCGGTGCCGCTCGCGCTCTTCTCGCTCTACACCGGCATCGTCGTCGGCGACATCGGGCTCTACTGCCTCGGCTGGCTCGCGAGCACCTCGCCGCGGCTCGCGCGCTACGTCGATCACGATTTCATCGCGCCGTTCCGCGCGTGGCTCGAGACACGCTACATCCTCACTATCTTTTCGGCGAGATTCATCCCCGGCGCGCGCCTCCCGACCTACACCTCGAGCGGATTCTTCCGCTCGCCGCTTTCGACCTTCATCATCGTCGCGATCGGCGCGACGTCCATCTGGACCTCGTTCCTCTTCTCTGCCTCCTACTGGTTCGGCAGTCTCACCTCGGAGTGGCTCGGCCCGGTGCGCTGGGGCATAGCCGGCGTCGCGCTCCTCGTACTCTTCTTCGTCGGGCGGCACAACCTCCTCGCGTATCGCGCTAAGCGCGATGAACCGGGTATCGCCGGCGGTACTCGTACGACGTAAGCACGAGGAGCGCCAGATCGAAGATAGCAAGCGCCTGGAGGAGCAGCTCGTTAAGCACGAAGCCGCGATAAGCTTCATACGCGCCGAAGATGGCGAGCGCGGCCATGAAGAGCGGGTAGGCGATCCTCTTCTTGGCGAAGATGCCGATGACGAGCAGCACCTTCACGATGCCATGGAGCGCGAGATAGAGCGCGAGCAGGTAATGCGTATGGACCGCGAACGCCTGTGCGGCGTTCCGGATGCTCGTCGCGATGAAATCGCCCGGATCCTGCGAAAGTTCGCCGCCCGTCGCGAATTCGGCAAGCCGTATGACGAACGCCGGCGGCACATAGAGCACGAGGAGCGCGGCGAGCACTTCGAGCGCGCCGTCGATGGCTTTGATGATGAGCGCCAGATCGAACGCCCAGAGGATGTCCCGCTCGACTTTCTGTTCCGTTCTGTCCGCAGAGTCGCGCATAGCCGTAGCGTATCATGGACGCCCGGCATGATGCCGAAAAACGTGTTGGCTCGGCGCGCGCGACCGGAAGTTTCTTATGAGCGAAGCGAATTAGAAACTTGGAAGTGCTCTTGCGGCGACGGCACGAGAGTTAGGCGCCGCGCTAGCAAAGCGCGGACGCCGCACGTTTCGCAGGCGTTATGCAATGCGTTCAGCCAAGACCCCGAGCGCCTTCACGAGCAAGTCTTTCGTCGATTCTTCCGTGAGGTTCCCCGAGGCATCAAACAGCTCATGTGCGGGACCGAGGTAGAGTTCCGGCTGCCCGACGACGCGCGTATCGAGATACACCATGATCTCCTTCAGGTGCGCTTGCGCGAGCGCTGTGCCGAGCTTCCCGACCGAGACGCCCATGGTAAGCACCGGCTTCCCGGCAAACGAATTCTGACCGTACGGGCGGCTTACCCAATCGATCGCATTCTTGAGGACGCCCGGGATCGAGCGGTTGTACTCCGGCGTCGCGATGATGACGCCGTCTGCAGCGGCGATAGCATCCTTCAGCGCTTGCGCGGCAGCCGGGAACGCTGCCTCGGCATCCTGGTCATAGAGCGGCAGCGCGCTGATATCGGCGATGGTGATGTCCACGCCCGCCGGCGCGAGCTCCGAGAGCGAGCGCAGCAGCATCGTGTTGAACGAATCCTTCCTCAAACTTCCTGAAATGGCGACGATATTCATACGGTTGGAATTATTAGCTTACCCACGCAGCCTACCCCATCCCGTAAAGCGCCGGGTGTGGATATCTAGCGGAGCGTCTCCTGCCAGCGCCGGTAGAGCGCGGCCGTAGCTTTGATGTCGCCGGCATTGTAGCGGGCG
>JAKAJB010000013.1 GCA_021813965.1 bacterium
TTTGATGCCGATTTCCATGCCGACGCCTGCGAAACTCCCCGAGATATTATCAGCGAATGCCTTCGCCTCGGTCGGCGGGAAGAATACGGTGTACGGATCGCCATAGGAGCTCGCGAGACCGCTGATAGCGCCGTAGAGACGGTCTTTCGCCGACGGCAACGTTGAGGAGGCATGCGTGATGACGTAGTCAGCCTGGAGCGCATTCCACGCTTTCCAGAAATCAGTCATATCGACGCTCTGGTCCGGAGTCGCATCGAGCCCGTCGCCCATGAATGGGACGTGCATGACGACGGCCGCCGCAGAACTGCCGGTAGTTCCTATCGAAAATCCGGCGACGAACGCGACCGCCGCGACCAGAGCGAATGAGACGCCGCGGACCGCGATGCTCCGCCGGTGGGAACGAGAAGGGATTCCGGTGGATTCCATTGCGAGAAGTATATCACGATGGAGCACCGGGCAGTACTCATGGTATCCTTGGCTATATGCTATTCCGGTACGCGTATCCTGGCGGGGTCTGGATCGATCTCGAACGCCCCACTGAAGAAGAGGTGCACGATATCGCTCAAGAATTCTCGATAAGCGAACGTCTCGAAACGGAACTCTTCACGCCCACGCCCACGCCGCTCGTCGCGAACGATGCCGGCGTCACGTTCCTCGCGCTCCACTTCCCCACGCGCGGGGGTGCCGACGGCGAAGTACGCGATCAAGAGGTCGACTTCGCTATCGGCAAGGATTTCGTCATAACCGTGCGCTACGAAGTCATCGCGCCGCTTCACAACCTGCGAAAGGTGCTCGAGGCGCAGAAGCTCATCGCATCGAACGCCGCGATGACGACTGACGTCCTGCTTGAGGTGCTTTTCGCCCATCTCTACACCTCGGTGCGAGATCATATCAATCAAGCATCCGAGAGCCTGACGCATATCGAACGCGATATGTTCAACGGCAGGGAGCGCACTACGGTCCGTGCGATATCGAACACCAGCCGCGAATTCCTGCACATCGAGGCCTCCCTTGCGAACCAAGAAGGGCCGCTCGACCGTTTCCTGAAAGCGCTCGAATCGCGAGGCGCCTTCGGCGCGTCATTCGCCGAGCGCGCCGAGCGCATCCTCTCCGAACACGCCCAGATCGCCCGTCTCGCGAAAACGTATCGCGCCGTGGCGACGGAGCTGCGCGAGACGAATGCCGCTCTGCTCGAAGCGCGGCAGAATGAGATCATGAAGACGCTCACGGTCATCACCTTCGGCGTGCTCCCGCTCGAGCTTATCGCGCTCATCTTCGGCATGCACGAGCTCGGCACGCCGCTCGAGAACAATCCGGACGCGTTCTGGATCGTTCTCGCGTTCATGTTCGGCATCGGAGGCCTTATGATGCTGTTCTTCTCGCGCCGCCGCTGGCTTTGACCCATGGGATGGCTCGCACGCATGAGGGGAGACACAGAGAAGCCGGCCGGACAAGGCCGCCCGGCGCATGTCTTCTTCACGAATACGCTTTCCGGCTCGAAGGAGCTTTTCATACCGCTCAAGCCCGGCATCGTGACGATGTATTCGTGCGGCCCGACCGTATATAACCGCGCGCACATCGGCAACCTCCGCGCATACGTATTCTCCGACACGATCGATCGGACTCTCGTCGCCGCCGGCTATCGAGTGCGCCGCGTCATCAATATCACCGATGTGGGCCATCTGGTCGGCGACGGCGATGAAGGAGCTGACAAGATGGCCGTCGGCGCGGCGAGAGAACACACGACGCCGGCAGCTATCGCAACACGCTACACGAAGCTTTTCATCGACGATATCAGCGAACTGAATATCGCTACCGACGACATCCTTTTTCCCCGTGCGACCGAATACATAAAAGAGCAGATTGCGCTTGCTAAGACGCTTGAGGAAAAAGGGTTCGCATATCGTCTCCACGACGGTCTCTATTTCGATACGCAGAAATTCCCCGGCTACGGGAAGCTCGGCGGCATATCAGATGCGCAGCTGGAAGCCGGCGCACGCGTCGAAGTCGTCAAGGGCAAACGCCATCCGGCCGACTTCGTCCTGTGGCGCACTGCGAAACCGAATGATCTGCAGCAGTGGGACAGTCCGTGGGGCCGCGGCAACCCTGGCTGGCACATCGAATGCTCGGCGATGATACGCTCGCTTCTGGGCCAGGAGATCGATATCCACACCGGCGGCGAGGATCATATCGGCGTGCACCATAACAACGAGATCGCACAATCAGAAGCGGCGAACGGCCGTACCTTCGTCCGTTATTGGATGCACAGCGCATTCCTCACCATGGGAGGCGAGAAAGCTTCGAAGTCGCTCGGGAATGTCGTCTATCTTTCCGATATCGTCGAGAAAGGGTTCCACCCGCTTGCGCTGCGCTACTTCTTCCTGCAGGCGCACTACCGCACTCCCCTCTCCTTCTCGTGGGATGCGCTCGCGGCCGCCGGAAGCGCGCTCGACCGGCTTTGGAGACTCTCGCGCGACATAGCAGAGGAATCGAAGCGAACGAGCAAGCCCTCGGAGGCACGCGACAGTTTCCTCGCCATACTGCGCGACGACCTCGCAACGCCGCAAGCGCTCGCCTCTCTTTGGGACGCATTACGGAGCGAAGAGTACATGCCGGAAGAGAAATGGGGCCTCATCGAGACTGCCGACGCGCACCTCGGTCTCTCCCTCGCGACCCCGCCTGAAACGAAAGCATTGACATCCGCCGATATGCCGGCGGAACTGCAGCAGATGCTCGCCGAGCGCGAAACAGCCCGTAGTTCCAAGGATTTTGCCGAGGCGGACCGCCTCCGCGCCGCCATCGAAGAACGGGGATATCGTGTGGATGACGGCCCGGAAGGCCCGGTATTGACTCCGAGGACTCTTTGATACAATTGAGAGAATGGCCGCCGACCGCATCCCTCCGCAATCGCTTGAGTCCGAGCGCGCTCTTCTCGGCGCTCTCCTGTTGAAGCCGGATGCCATCCACGACATCTCGGATCTCATCCATCCCGATTCGTTCTATGCGGAGAAGCATCGCGTCATATTCGGCGCGATGCGCGAGCTCGCCGAGCGCGGCGAGCCGATCGACCTCCTCTCGCTCTCCGAACGCCTCCAGAGCCAGGGGCTCCTTGAACGCTCCGGCGGCAGAAGCTATCTCGCCGAGCTCGCGGGCTCCGCGCCGGCGCCGGGCAACTTCTCGCACTATGCCGATCTCGTCTCGCGCAAATTCCTCATGCGCTCTCTGATCGACGCCGCCTACACGATCAACGAATCCGCATACGACGAAGGCCGCGAGACCATGGAGGTGCTCGATGAAGCCGAGAAGAGCATCTACGCTATCGGCAACGCGTCGGCTGCGCACAAGTTCACCGCCATCGGCGACAAAGTCCACGAGGCGTGGGACCGCATCGAGGCGCTCAGCAAGCGCGAAGACGGCATCCGCGGCGTCCCGTCGGGCTTCCCTGCGCTCGACAACCTCCTCTCCGGCTTCCACCCTTCCGACCTCGTCATCCTCGCCGCGCGACCGTCAGTCGGTAAGACGTCGTTCGCGCTCGACATCGCCCGGAACGCCGCCGTGCGGCACAACGTCCCGGTCGGCATCTTCTCGCTCGAAATGAGCTCGGAGCAGATCATCGACCGCATGCTCTCGGCTGAATCGTTCGTGGACTCCTGGAAGCTCCGCACCGGCCAGGTGAAGGCCGAAGAGGACTTCGGCCGCATCCGCGACGCGCTCGAGTCGCTCTCGAAAGCACCGATCTTCATCGACGACAAACCGGGCAACAACATCCTCGCGATGCGCGCGGTGGCACGGCGCCTCAAGCGCGAGCGCGGCATCGGCCTTATCGTGGTCGACTACCTCCAGCTCATGAGCCCCACTTCGACGAAAGCCTCCGACTCGATGGTGCAGCAAGTGACTGAGATCTCGCGCTCGCTCAAGGGCCTCGCGCGCGAACTCGAAGTCCCTGTCATCGCGCTCTCGCAGCTCTCGCGCGCCGTGGAACAGCGCGGCGGCAAGCCGCGCCTCTCCGACCTGCGCGATTCCGGTTCCATCGAGCAGGACGCCGACGTCGTGATGTTCATCCACCGCGAGGACAAAGCGAACAAAGAGAGCGATCGTACCGGCATCGCTGAGATCCTCATCGAGAAGCACCGCAACGGCCCTACCGGCATGGTCGAGCTCTACTTCGACGAGAAGCGCACCAGCTTCCAGCCGCTCGACACCGCCGGGTACGGCGACCTCGCCGGCGAATTCTAGCCGTATGCGCGAACGCTTCATAGACTGGCTCGGGTGGTACGGCGTCGCTGCAGTCGTCGTCGCCTATGCGCTCACGAGCGCCCTCATACTCCCTCCGAATAATTTCTGGTACCAGTTCCTGAACTTCACCGGTTCCGTCGGCGTCACCGTCGAGACGTGGTACCGTCGGGATTACCAGCCCTTCTGGCTCAACCTCATTTGGGCCGCCATCGCTCTGTTCGCTCTGGCGAACATCATCATCGGTCTCCGCTAGTATGGATCACATCGATGAACTCGCCCGTGCGCTCGCGAAGCTCCCCGGCATCGGGCCGCGGCAGGGCAAGCGCTTCGTCTATTACCTCCTCGCGGCACCCGCTGCCGAGCGCACGAAGCTCGCCGAGCTCATTGAGGCGCTCGGTGCGAATGTGCGGCAGTGCCCGGAATGCCTGCGCTTCTATAACGGCACCAGCGCGCTCATCTGCAATTATTGTTCCGACGGCAAGCGCGATGAAACTGAACTCATGCTCGTGGAGAAGGACCAGGACCTCGCGGCCGTCGAGCGTGCCGGCACCTACCGAGGCCGCTACTTCGTCCTCGGCGGCGTCCTCACGCTCTCGGGCAAGGGCGCCATCCGCGAAAAGGAGCTTGTCCGCGCGATCGAGAAGCGTCTCCAGAACGGTCTCACTGAAGTCGTCCTCGCCCTCTCGGCGACCTCCGAGGGCGAGCACACCGCCGACCGCGTGCGGCAGCTCCTCGCTCCCTATCGCGACCACCTGAAAGTCTCCCAGCTCGGCCGCGGCCTCGCGACCGGCTCGGAGCTCGAATACGCCGACGCCGAGACGCTCCGCGCCGCCCTCACCAACCGCAAAGAGGCCTAGCGGCGAAAATAAAAACACTGCCATATATGGCAGTGTTTTTATTTTCGTAAGAAACGATTAGCGCTCCTGGACGAAGGTGAGGGCAATGCCCTTGTGCGACGCGCGGCCGGTGCGGCCGATGCGGTGCACGTAGTCCTCGTAGGTGGACGGGAGGTCGTAGTTGATGACGTGCGTCACGGCGGGGATGTCGAGGCCGCGGGCCGCGACGTCGGTCGCGACGAGCGCGACCACCCTCCCGGTCTTGAAGGCCTCAAGCGCGCGGATGCGCGCACCGTAGGTCTTGTTGCCGTGGATGCTCTCCGCGTGGATGTGACGGCGCGAAAGGTCCTTGGCAAGCTTCTCAACGCCGTACTTAGTGCGTCCGAAGACGAGTACGCGGCTGAACTCGCGATTCTTCAGGAGGTCAGCGAGCACCTCGAACTTGTCGGCGCCACGCGGGATGCGCACGACGTCCTGCTCGACGTTCTTCGAGGTGTCGCGGGTCTTCACCGAGATGATGACCGGGCTCTCGAGGAAATCGCCGATGAGCTTCTCGATGTCCTTGCCCATCGTCGCCGAGAAGAAGAGCGTGTGGCGCTCCTTGCGCATCTTGCTGAGGATCATGCGCATGTCATCGATGAAGCCCATGTCGAGCATGCGGTCCGCCTCGTCGAGGACGACCGTGCCGAAACCGGTGAGGTCGAGCGCTTTGCGCTCCATGAGGTCCTTCAAGCGTCCCGGGGTGCCGATGACGAATGCCGGATCGTGGCGGAGCGCCGAGATCTGCGGGCCGATGTTGGCGCCGCCGACGGCAACCATGCCGCGGAAGCCGAGGCCCTTGGCGAAGCCGGCGAGCTCCTTCTCGATCTGGACCGCGAGCTCTCTCGTCGGCGCCATGATAAGCACGCGCTCCCCTTTCTGCTTCATGACCTTGTCGATGAGCGGGATGAGGAAGGCTGCCGTCTTGCCGGTGCCGGTCTCGGCGAGGCCGACCACGTCCTGTCCGAGGAGCGTGTGCGGGATCGTCTTGTCCTGGATCGGCGTCGGCAGGTCGTAGCCGCGCGCGAGGATGTTCGCTTTGAGGTGCGCGTTGATGTCGAAATCCGCGAACTTATGCTCGGGGATGAAGACCGGCTCCTCGGTCGTGACGACCGTCTTGTTCATGAACTTGGCGATCTCGGACTCGGTCTCGCCGAAGGTGCCGAAGCCGCGTCCGCGCGAAGGGCCGCGACCGCCGCCGTAGCCGCCCCGACTCCCGCCGCGGTCGCTGCCGTAGCGGCGCGGGCCGCCCGAAGAACCGCCGCCGTAGCGCGAAGGGCGCGGTGACGAATACGGACGCGAGCCGCCCTGTGAGCTGCGCGACGCGCCGGAACCTCCGTGTGAAGAGCCTCCTGCTGATTGATGATTCCATCTTCCTATTTGCATTGTGTATATGACTAGACAAATAAAACAAAAGCGCTGGGCCTTTGGTTTGAAGTCTGTCCTCGTATGTTCAACACCGGGTGTCGAACAAGTATGTGAGAAGTTACGAAATTGAGTCGATCTGCACCTTCAAAAGCGGCTGACGGTGCCCGACGCGCTTGAAATAGCGGCTCTTCGGCTTGTACTTCACCACTTCCACTTTCGGTGCCTTCCCGGCGAGAACAACAGTGCCCTTGACCTCTGCGCCCTTGATAAGCGGCGCACCGATGGTCGTGTCCGAGCCGTTGTCCACGAGGAGCACCTCGCCAAAGACAACTGAGTCGCCTTTTTTCAGATCACCCGGGAGTTTCTCAATAGAAATCGTGTCGCCTTTGGAGACGACATACTGCTTCCCGCCTGTCTTGATTACGGCCACTTCCATAGTCCCCCTAATCTAGCATTTCTGCCCCTGAAAGGCAAGCTGGCTACTCGTCCTCGGCGTTCGGCCTGTCGAGGAGGGAGGGCTCGATGCCGATCTTCGTCTCGGCGATGCGGTAGACGTCCTTGTCAATCTTCCCGAGCTCTTTATATCCCGCATTGTAGTGATTCACCGTCGTGCCGAGGGAAGCGCCGAGCTTCTTATAGAACTCCTCATAGGAAGCCACGTGCTTGCCGAGCTCCCCGACCCGCTTCTGGATGTCTTCAGCGCGCTTCTCTATTTCCATCGCTTTCAGCCCCTGCATGACGGTCTGGAGGTAGGCGAGGAAGGAGGTCGGCGAGACGATGATGACCTTATACTTCCCTGCCGCCCGCTGGATAAGGTTCTCGTCCTCGCCACCGCCCACTTGGTTGGTGAGCAAGTCGTAGTAGATTGCTTCGCTCGGGATGAACATGAACGCGAAGTCCATCGTCTTTTCCTCGGGACGGATGTATTTCGACGTCTCTGTAATGCGCAGTTTGAGGTCGTTCACGAACGCTTTCTCGAAGGCCGGGCGCTCGCTCTCGCCGGCGTTCACGAGGCGGTTATAGTTCTCGAGCGAGAACTTCGAGTCCACGGGGACGACCTTGCCGTTGATGAAGACGACCGCGTCCACTATTTCGCCGTTGTCGAACATGTACTGCATCTGGTACTGGCCCGGCGGGAGCACGTTCTTGAGGACGGTCTCGAGATAGTACTCGCCGAGGATGCCGCGCTGCTTCGGGTTCTTGAGGATGTCCTGCAGGCCCTTCAGCTGCTCGGCGAAGCCCTGGGTCTGGCGGCCTATCTCTTTCACGCTCGTCACCTCTTCGGTGATTTCTTTGATGAGCTTCGCCGATTCCGAAAATTGCCGATGAGCATTCTCCTGCATCGCGCGGGACGATTCCGAGACGCGGGCGTCGAGAGTCTTCTCGAGATTCTGCAGCTGCTGCTGGAGGAGCACCATGCCATTTCCGTCTTCTTTGGGCGCTTCCTCGCGGCGGCGCAAGATGAGATAGAGGCCGACGCCCTGCACGAGGAGGAGCGCGAGGACGATGAGAGCGACGGTGAAAAGGTTCATACTCGTAGTATACTAGGTCTATGACTATCCACGAAACCCTGAAGAAATCGATCCCGGATGCCATGCGCGCCAAGGACGCTGTGCGGCTCCAGACGCTCCGTTCGCTCGTAACCATGATGACCAACGAGGTCGTCGCAAGGAAGCGCAAGCCCGACGAGTTCCTCACCGACGAAGAGGCGCTCGCGGTCTTGAAGCGTGCCGCCAACCAGCGTAAGGACTCCATCGAGCAGTTCATCAAAGGCGGCCGCCCCGAGCTCGCGGAGCCCGAGCAGGCCGAGCTCGCCATCATCGAGAGCTACCTCCCTACTCTCATGAGCCGCGAAGAGATCGAGACTATCGTACGCGCCAAGATCGCGGAAGCCGGCACCGTGTCGAAGGCCGAGGCCGGCAAGTTCACCGGCATACTGATGAAAGAATTGAGAGGCCAGGCTGATGGCGCTGACGTGAAGGCGGTTGTGGATAACCTCCTAGCTTGACAAATTAGGTATATATTGCTACCGTTCAAAGCGAACGATCTTTCTATTCCATACGGGGGTCATCATGGCGCTTACTACGTACGAGAAGGGACTGCTGGAGGCGGTAATCGAAGTGGCCGGCGACGATGAGAATCGGATTCGCGAAGGGATCATCAAGGCCTTGCGCGATATCAAGAATAAGGGCTCCCGGAATTACTTCTGGCGCCTTCTGGAAATGAAAGCGAGGAAGAAGATACGGGCGGCGCGGAAGAAATTCGCGCACGCATGAGAGTCACGGGCGACTGCACAGCAGTCGCCTTCTTGTTTTTACGGGCACGGGACCTTCTCCGCGCTCAATATCTCCAAGACCTTGTCGACGACGCCTTCCGCTTTCCAATCGGCCTTCACCATGAAGTAGGAGGGTCCGAGCGCGGCGATATTGCGGATCTGCTTATCTTCATCGGCGCTCAGGTTGGTGAGGATGACGACCGGCACACACTTCCCCCAGTCGCCGCTCTCGCGCAATTGCCTCAGCATCTCCCACCCATCCATGACGGGCATGAGGATATCGAGCAGGATGATATCCGGAAGGTCGGCGAGAGCCACGGTGAGCCCGCCTATGCCATTGGCCGCCTCGAGCACCGTCAGCCCGGCACCCTCCAGCACTATACGAAGCGCCTTGAGCGTCGGTTCGTCGTCTTCAATCACGAGGACTTTCTTCGCGTCGGGGGTATCGGTAGTCATAAATCAAGTGTAGCAGCCCTTACAACTCCTCCCGGGGCAGGAGTGCGTAGAACGTCGTCCCCCTCCCTTCCTCGGAAGCGAACCAGAGCGTGCCTTTCGCCGTGTGAATCATCCGGTTCGCCATATAGAGCCCGAGACCGTTACCGTTGGGGTCCCAGGTCTTCGCATTTCCGGCCCGGAAGAATTTCGTGAATATCTTGTCGCGATCCGCCTCCGGGATGCCGATGCCCGTATCGCGGACGCTCACGAGGATGGAGTCTTCCTCGGCGGTCTTTCCCGCGATGACACTCCCGCGCGCGGCGTTCTCTACGGAAATCGCCACCTCCCCGTCATCGGGCGTGTATTTGACCGCGTTCGAGATGAGATTCTGCAGGACGACGCGCACGAGCTCCGAGTCGATCTTCAGAGGCGGCAACGCTTCTTGGACCTGTTCGCGCATGCGGAGCCGTTTCTTGTCGATCGGCAGCTTCGACTCTTCGACGGTCAGCCGCACCATCTCGCCGAGATCGACCGGGACCGGATTCATCGCCACCGATCCGGTCTCGAGGCGCAATATGTGGAGGAATGTCTTGATGATCTCGTTCATCTGCTGGCTGGCGCCATAGATCGCCTCGAAATATTCCTTCTGTTTGGCATTCAGTTCGCCTGCATCGCCGCCGATGAGCATCTCGCTGTACCAATTGATGGCCGTGAGCGGCGTACGCATCTGGTGCGAGGCGAGCGATATGAATTCGCTCTTCGCCGTATCGATCTCTTTCGCCTTCGTGATGTCCCGTTCGACCCCGATGAAATACCGCACCTCCCCCGACTCATCGAGGACCGGGGAGATATGGATCTCTGCGTCGTACAGCCGGCCGTCTTTGCGGCGGTTGACCACCTCGGCGCTGAACGGTTTCTTTTCCTCGCCAAGAGTCTTCCACATCCCTTCATAGAATTCCTTGGGCATCTGCCCGCCCCATACCGAAGCCGTCTTGCCGAGGATCTCTTCCTTCGCGTAGCCGGTCAGGCTCGAGGTATTCTTGTTGACATAGAGTACGACCCCTTCGCGGTCGGTCAGGATGATGTTATCCGAGGCGGCCTCGACAGCCATCTTGTACTTCTTAAGCTCTTCGGCGCTCTCGCGCAGCATCTTTTCCTCAGCCTTCCGCTCGGTGATATCCCGCACGACGCTCAAAATATACGGCTTGTCGAGCTCGACGAGCGTCACATTGATTTCGACGGGAAAGATCGTGCCGTCCTTGCGACGATGCTCGGTTTCGAACTTCGCTTTCCCCGCTTTCCGCACCTGTGCGTCAATGGAACTCCTCCGCTCCTCATCCATGCCCGAGTCGATGTCGGTCGCGTGCATGGACAAGAGTTCTCCCCGGGAATACCCGAGCTCGCGGCATTCCGCTTCGTTCACGTCGACGAAGCCGAGCGTGTTCGGATCCATGACCTCGATGCCGTCGCTTGAGCTGTCGAGCAGGCTGCGGAACAGCCGTAATTCCCTCTCCGCTCGCTTCCGGTCGGTGATGTCGTGAGCTGTCGAAAAGATGCATTTCTCACCTTGCAGATCGAATACCCGGGCAGAGTCCGTGACCATGACCGTCGTGCCGTCTTTGCGCCGGAGCATCGTCTCGAAATCGATGACCTGGCCGTCCTTCTCGAGAACAGCGACGAATCTCTCCCGATCGGCGGCATCCGCCCAGATGGAGAGCTCCGCGGTCGTCTTGCCCACGGACTCATCGCGAGAATAGCCGAGCATGCGAGAATAGCTCTCGTTGACCTCCAGTATCTTTCCGTCGGAAACTCCCGTGATCGCCATCAGGTCAGGTGACGCATTGAAAGCGGCGGTGAACTTCTCTCGGGACAGGCGCGCTCCCTCTTCCGCGCGTTTGCGTTCTGTGATGTCAACCGAGAGGACGAAGATGCCTTCCGGTATCGGATTGACGCTGAACTCGTACCACTCGACCGAGCCGTCGGGGAACGTATAGCTCATCTCTTCGTGTCCAGCCGTGCGTCCCTCCATGCATTTCTTATACATGGCAAATATCCCGCTCCCCTCGACTCCCGGGTATTTCTCAAGCATCGTATGCCCGATCAACGACCCCTTCTCCACATGCCCGTGCCGCGCAGCGGCATCGTTGAGATACACGTACCGCCAGTCGCGATCGATGATCATGCAGCCCTCAAGCAGACCGTCGAGGATGTTCCATCCGTCGTGGCCGTGCACGAGTGGCGGCGTGTCGTTCATTTCGAATGTATGAGGATATTCTTTATCTTCTCTACGATCTCGTTGATGGGGTGCTCGGACTTGACGTAGTAATCCACCGCACCGAGCGCGAGCGCGCGCTTGATATCTTCGTCTTCTCCGAGGTTCGACACGACGATGACCGGGACCGCTTTGAGCGCCTGATCGGCCTTGAGGATCTGAAGCACCTCGAAACCGCTCCGCTTCGGCAAGAGTAGATCAAGGACGATGACATCCGGACTGAAGCTCTTCGCACGCGTGACCGCCTCCTCGCCGTCAGCCGCTAGAGCGACTTCGTCACCGACCTTCTCGAGCTTCTCTTGGAGCACTTTCGAGAGGACCTCTTCATCTTCGACTATCAGGATTTTCATGATTGATATGGTTCAACTTATAGCGAGGCGCATCACTTTTCGATCTCCTCGACGTTCTGCACTAGGTATTTCTCGAACTTCTCGGCCGTCCCGACCGCATGAAGCAGCACGGATCGCATCTCCCCGACCTCTTCCTGGCTCATCGCCTTATCATCGCACTTCGCGATGAGCCCTTCCAGATCCTTCTTGACGAGGTTCGTGACCGCCTGCACGTCGCGCTGCGCGATGATGATGCGGCGGCGGCGGCGCTGATGCTCCAGTGCGTCCAGATACCGCCCGAGCAGCAACCCCCCTATGAGGAACAGGATGATGGTGACGTAGAACCCGAACTGCGTGATGCGGATGCCGGCGATCGTGATGAGCGGCGCTTCGAGTATGTCGATGGCCATGCGGCTCTCCGTCATATTCCCCGCCCGGTCGTATGCCTGCACGAGGATATCGTGCTTGCCGGGCGCCTGCGGAGGGAGGGTATAGGCCGTGAGGAGAGTCGTCGTCGCGAGCTCGCCGTCCACAAGAACCTTGTAATCAAGGATGCCGGAAGGTTGATCCTTCGCTAGGAAAGAGATGCTCGGCGCGACATTCTCAGTCACGAGGCCGTCAGGCGACGCCACCGAAAAGTCGAGAGGCGGCGCCGTATCGATACC
>JAKAJB010000060.1 GCA_021813965.1 bacterium
ACGTGCTCTTGAGCGATGCGGTCGCCGGCTGCGGCAAGGGCGTGACGTCGAAGCTGAGGTTCGGATTCGCCGCCGCGAGGAATCGGGCTTCCGACGCGTAGCCGATATAGAGCGCGAGGTCGCCGGCAAGGAACGATTGCTGGGAATCCGCAAGCGAAGAATTCCAAGTGTACGAGACTTTCGAAGGGTCTGCGAACTGCGTGTAGAAACCGAGCACCGCCTGGCCGGGCGACTGCCCCGATGCCGTCGTGCCGCTCAAGCCCGCCGTGAGGACGCCACTCGCATACACCGACATCGGGACACCGGTCTGGAGGAAGAGCGCGGATAGTATCGCGCGCGCCGCGTGGATGTTGCTGTACGTCCCGAGCGCGATGAGACCGCGAGTGATCTGCTTCGTGGGCGTGAGGAGGGCGACATTCGGCACGAGGCCGGTAAGCGCTTCCCAGGTTGCCGGCGGCTTCGCGATGCCGTCAGAGGAGAGGATGGCGTGATTGGAGAACAGCACGAGCGGATCGACGAGGAAGGGGACCCCGTAGTACCCGGAACCGTCGGGAGTGGCGAAGAGCTTCCCTTCCCCGATGAAGGCCGAGTTGAATGACGAAGCCGAGAGCGTCGACGTCGGGATCGGCGTGATGAGCTTAGAGAGCGACGCCAGGTCTTCCTGCGAGGCAAGAACGAGGTCAGGAGCATTCCCCGTAGCTATCGACGAAGCAAGGTCGGATGAGAGCGTGCTCTCGTTCTTCTCTACGTATGAGACATCCTTCATGGTCGGGTTGGCCTGCGTGATGGTCGTAAGCGCCGTCTGCATATCCGCTTTCGGCAGAGTACCCCAGATGACGACCGTACCGATCGCCGTACCGCTCGAGCTCGTACTCGTACCGGTATGCGTGGCGAAGACGAAGACGCCGACAAGCGCCGCTGCTCCGAAGATGCCGAACAGGACTGTCTGGAAAATGGATAATTTCATAGGTTATGGGGCAGTGAATAAAATGCCGTAGTGATGCGGTCCGGCTCGGAAGCTCTTCTCCTTGTAAAAACCGCCATTGATGAAGAACGCCTCCGCCTCATGCTCGGTCACGACCTTCTCCGGTACCGGACCCATGCCGCCATAGCTCCCTGCCCAGTCGATGACCATGAGCCGGCCCCCACTCTTCAAGACGCGCTTGATCTCGTTCAGGAGCGCGAAGCGGTTCTCAACTTGGAAGAAGACATTTGTGAGCAGGACCGCGTCGAGCGACGCATCGCGCAGGTGCGTGCCGCCCGGCTTCTCGATATCGCCCCAGATCGTCTCGATGACGTGCGCATGACGCTCGTGTGTGTTGAGTTTGAGGTGCTTGAGGATGTCCTCCTGCACGTCGATGGCATAGACCTTCCCGCCGTGCCCGACGATGGCGGCGGCGGCGCGGGCATAATGCCCGCTGCCGGCGCCGAAATCGCCGACCTTCATGCCGTCGCGCAGGCCGACTTGCAGGACATTCTCTCTCGGAGAGCTGAACGAGACACTCATGCGTATAAAATACCATGCCCAGCTCCACTTTTTCCGTCCATCTCTTAGCATCTGTGATAATTGAACGCCTGCCGAGCAAAAAACAGGAAGTGGAGCTGTGGGCAATCGACACAAACAAAGAGAGCTGCCCATAGAGCAGCTCCTTAATCCACGGAACATAAGGCGCATCACGATCGGACCCTCGCCTCTTTGAGAACCCTGCGGATCGCCTCTTCGAGCGTCGAGCCCGTCGCGACATGATCTTTCGTCTGGCCTTGAGGCAGGCCATCGAGCTTCTTTGCCCCGAACGCCGCGAGGCGAATGATAACCGGCGGCGATTCAAGGGGGTTCTGTTCGGCTCGATATATCTTTCCTTCCAACTGGCTTGTGGGAGGACACATCTCCGACTCCTTTCTTGAATTTGCGCGAACGAATATATAGTACACCCGATTACTTCCTGCAATCGGGATAAAAACAAAGGCTGCCGAAAAGCAGCCTTCCAATTCCACCTGCCTCAGACGGTGGAATATGTGTGCCGGAGCATTCCCGTCTGAACCTCGAGCAGGGCAAGAACCCGGTCGACCGCCTCTTCAAGCGTCTTACCATAGGCGAAGATGTCTTTCGTCTCGGCATTAGTAGGCAATCCATCAAGACCGCCGGTACCGGGCGTCACGAGCCGCACCAGGAACTCCGACGGACAATTCGGGTTTCGGTTGATCTGATACGTCAGTTTTCCAAGCTTTTCAATTGCATCTGTTGCACTCATTCCGATATTCCCCCTTAGAAAGTTACAAAGCCAACCTGGATAGTACTCCTAAATCGCTTCGGTGCAATCAAAACGAGCGGGCCGCTCCAGAGAGCGGCCTATGATGTTGTGCATCATTCATTCGAGATAGTTCTCCTGACGGAACTCAGCGGCGGTACCGGGCGGTATGTCGAGCAGCTTGTAGAGCTCAGCCGCCTCGGCGAATGTCAAGAGATTGCAGTCATAGGAG
Source organism: bacterium (assembly GCA_021813965.1). Taxonomy (GTDB): domain Bacteria; phylum Patescibacteriota; class Minisyncoccia; order Phycocordibacterales; family Phycocordibacteraceae; genus C7867-001. Next base: position 2,482 of record JAKAJB010000060.1, read on the forward strand.
CTATCGACTGCGGAGAGGAGATATAGTTTCGCCAACTCGACCTCACCCTCTCGGACCAATTCGTCCACCTCGAGCTGTCCGACTTCGTTCAAGACTTTCCGTGCGACCTTTTCAAATGCAGCGTCCATGATTCCCTCCCTGACAGGTTGTCTGGATAGGATTAGATCG